>NZ_JBIAPU010000003.1:0-261098 GCF_042888465.1 Streptomyces sp. NPDC002888
TCACTTAATGGCGCCGCGGGGGGGGGCGCGCGCCCCCCCCCCCCCCCCCCCCCCCCCCCCCCCCCCCCCCCCCCCCCCCCCCCCCCCCTAGCCGAGACGGGGCTTGATCTCGTCGATGAAGATGGTGCGCTTCTGCTGCGCCGTCAAGTGGCAGGCGGAGGTCCGGTCGAGGGCAAGCAGCGGACGCTCGGTGACGCAGCGGTTGCCGCCGATCCGGCCCTGGAAGGTGCAGCGGGGGTGGAAACGGCAGCCGGACGGTGGGGTGAGCAGGGACGGCGGGGTGCCGGGGATCGGCGTGAGGAGGGCGCCGAGGTCCGAGTCCAGGCGCGGCATCGAGTTCAGCAGGCCCCAGGTGTAAGGGTGTTGCGGTGCGCGCAGGACCTCGTTGACCGTGCCGCGCTCGATCGCGCCGCCCGCGTACATCACCATGATGTCGTCGGCCATGTCGGCGATGACGCCCAGGTCGTGCGTGATGAAGATGATCGCGGAGCCGAACTCCTGCTGGAGGTCCTTCAGCAGGTCGAGGATCTGGGCCTGCACGGTCACGTCGAGGGCGGTGGTGGGCTCGTCGGCGATCAGCAGGTCCGGGTCGCACACGAGGGCCATCGCGATCATCGCGCGCTGGCGCATACCGCCGGAGAACTGGTGCGGGTAGTCCTTCGCGCGCTGCGTCGGGCTGGGGATGCCCACCTTGCCCAGCATCTCCACCGCCCGTGTCCAGGCGGCCTTCTTGGAGGCGCCGGTGTGCTTCATGTACGGCTCGGCGATCTGCCGTCCGACGGTGTAGTACGGGGACAGCGCGGTCAGCGGGTCCTGGAAGATCATCGCGACCTTGTTGCCTCGCAGCCTCTCCAGCTCGGACTCGCGGGCGGTCGTCAGCTCCTGGCCCTCCAGGAGGATCTCGCCCTCGACGGTGGTGAACATCGGGTTGTGCAGGCCGAGGATCGTGAGGTTGGTGACGGACTTGCCGGAGCCCGACTCACCGACGATACCCAGCGTCCTGCCCTTGGCGAGCTCGAAGGAGAGCCCGTCGACGGCCTGCACGACACCGTCCTCGGTCTTGAAGCTGACGTACAGGTCCCGCACCGCGAGAAATTGGGTCACGACAGTGCTCCTAGGCCAGCCGCACGCGCGGGTCGATGTAGGCGTACGCGGCGTCGACGACGATGTTGCAGAGCAGGATCATGGTGGCGGAGAACAGCATCACGCCCAGCAGCAGCGGCAGGTCGCTGAAGAACACCGACTCCACCGCGAGCCGGCCGAGGCCCGGCAGGCCGAAGGTGTACTCGGTGATGATGGCACCGCCGAGCAGCGAGCCGAGGTCGATGCCGAAGATGGTGACGATGGGGATCAGGGAGCCGCGCCAGGCGTAGCGGAAGAAGACGTACCGGCGGGACAGGCCCTTCGCCCGGGCGGTACGGACGTGCTCCTCCTGGAGTTGCTCGATCATCGACGAGCGCGCCATACGGGTGTACTGCGAGGCGAAGATCGTGGAGAGGACCACCCAGGGGATGATCAAGCCCGTGAACCAGGCGGCCGGGTCGGCGGTGAATTCGTTGTAGGCGGGCTTGTCGAAGAGGTGGGTCTGGTAGACGAGGATCGCCAGCGCGAGCGGGCCGAGGAAGTAGATCTGCATCGAGCTGATCACCATCGCGCCGGCCGTGAACGTCTTGTCGACCAGCGTGCCGCGCTTCCAGGCGGCGATCAGGCCGGTGCCGAGGCCCAGGACGAGGAAGCAGACCGCCCCGCCGAGGGTGAGCGAGACGGTGGTGGGCAGCCGGTCCATCAGGGTGCCCCAGACCTGCTCGTTGGAGTGGTACGAGTAGCCGAAGCAGGGGGCCGGGCAGGGGCCCTGGGCGAAGTCGTCGCTCCCCATGACCAGGTTGTGCAGGAAGATCCAGTACTGCTCGGGGATCGACTTGTCGAGGCCCAGCACATGGTGCAGGTTCTCGAGGTTGGCCGGGGTGCACGTCTTGCCGCACATCAGCAGGGCCGGGTCGCGCGGCATCCCGAAGAACAGCAGGAACGCGACGATGCTCAGCAGGAAGAGGATGACGACGGCGCCGAGGGACCGGCGGACCAGGAAGCGCAGCATGTCGGACAGCTCTCAGACGTCGGCGGGCCGGACGGTACCCGGTGCGCCGTCCTGACGGGCGGCGGCACCGGGCACCGAGGTCCCGAGCGGGGTCACTTGACGTACAGGCGACGCGGGTCGACGCCGGCGATGACGTCGTCGTAGACGAGGCCGCCGATCTTGGATCCGGCGATCTGGGTCTGCTTGAAGTAGCCGGTCGGGACGACGTTGATGACGTCCTTCACGAGGTACTTGTCGAGCTTCTCCCACTCGGCCGCGGCCTTGGCCGGGTCGGTGATGGTGTTGATGCGGTCGATCTCGCTGTTGATCTTGGGGTCGTTGACCTGCGAGTAGTTCTGCGCGCCCTCGGCGATGGCCCGGCCGTCGAAGCACGGCGGGATGACGGTCGAGGCGGACGGCCAGTCGGCGCCCCAGTTGGTGTTGAAGATGTCGTAGGTGTTGTTGAGCTTGCTGACCTGGTCGTAGTACGTCTCGGCCGGGACCTCCTGGCGCTGGACGTCGAAGCCGGCCTTCTTCAGGCCCGCCGCCATGGCGGTGGAGTAGGCCTGGCCCTCCTGGGTGTTGATGTAGCCGAAGGTCAGCTTCATGCCGACCTTGCCAACCTCCTCCAGGAGCTTCTTGGCCTTCGCCGGATCACCCGCGGGCTTCTTCTTCTTGCCCCACGGGTCGAAGGAGGGGTCGTAGCCGCTGACGGTCGGGCTGATGATGCCGCCCGGGGTCTCCATCGCGTCGCCGCCGCCGTAGGCCCGCTGGAACGCCGAGGTCGGCAGGGCGTAGGCGATGGCCTCGCGGACCTTCTTGTCCTGCATCGCCTTGTGGCTGAGGTTGATGTTCATCTGGCCCACGTACGGCTGGTAGCCGATGACGGTGCGGGACTTCATCTTCGGGTCGTTCAGGACCTTGGAGAGGTTGCCCGCGTCGACCGAGTTCTGCCAGCTGACGGAGGTCTGGTCGGCGCCGCTGTCGGCGAGGAGCGCCTTGGTGGAGTCCTCGTACTGCTGGTTGAACGTGATGGCGAACCGGTCGGCGTACTGGTGGCGGATCGGGTCGGTGGCCGGGTCCCAGTCGGTGTTCTTCACCAGCACCATCGACTTGCCGGACTTGAACGACTGGATCTTGTACGGGCCGGACGCCACCGGGGCCTTGTCGTACTTCTCCTTGGTGTCGCCCTTCTGGGAGACGACCCCGTAGCCCACCATGGCCAACGCGTACGGCAGGTCGGGGTGCGGCTTCTTGAACTTGAAGACGACGGTCTTGGCGTCCGGCGTCTGCAGGATGCTGTCCGGCAGGTGCTTGCCCTTGAACGGGCCGCCCGGCAGCAGCTTGCGGTAGTCGGTGCCCGGGGTGTCGGCCAGCCACTGCTGGAGGTACGGCGGGCCCTGGTTGATGAAGGGGGCGAAGAGCCGCTCGACACTGTGCCGGATGTCCTTGGACGTGATCGGGGAGCCGTCCTGGAACTTGATGCCGTCCTTGAGGGTGTACTTCCAGGTCCTGCCGCCGTCCGTGGTGGTGCCGGAGTCGGTGGCGAGGTCGCCGACGATCTCGTGCCTGCTGCCGTCGTTGCTGGTCGACTTGTAGCCGGTGAGTCCTCTGTGCAGCAGCAGGGCGACCTGCATCTCGTTGAAGACGTAGATCTGGCCCGGGTCGAGGTGGGCGTAACTGTCGCGGGCGGGCACCGAGATGGTGCCGCCGGACTTGGCGCCCGGGACCTCGGCGGCGGGGCCCTTGGAGGCCGCGGCGTCACCGAACTTGATCAACGCCTTCTGCCGTTCGGCGTTCTCCTGCTGCTTCTTGTCGTCGCCGCCACTCTTGCTGCCGCCGGAACTGCACCCGGTCAGCACGAGTGCCCCGGCGGCGAGCACGGAGATCACGGCGTGTGCGTGGCGTCCGCCCCTACTCATCACTCGGTTTCCACCCCTCTGTTGTCACCAGTGCGAAGGAACCCAGACCTTGCAGGTCAGCTGGTCAGCGTGGTCAGCGCGCCGTCTTGGGGTCGAAGGCGTCCCTGACCGAGTCCCCGAGCAGGTTGAACGCCACGATGAAGACGACCATCGAGATGCCGGGGAAGAACATGTAGGTGATGTCGTTCTGCATCACGAGTTCGGTCGACGCCTTGGAGAACATCTGGCCCCAGTCCGGCGTCGGTTCGACGATGCCGACGCCCAGGAAGGACAGACCGGCCTCGGCGGTCACGAAGTTGGGGAGCATGTAGGTGCCCTGCACGAGGATCGGGGTGACCACGTTCGGCAGGATCTCCCTGCGGATGACCCGCCAGGGCGGGGCTCCGCTGACCTTGGCCGCCTCGATGAACTCCCGTTCCCGCAGGGCGAGGGTGGTCCCGCGCAGGATGCGCCCGAGACTCATCCAGCCCAGGAACCACTGCACGGCGATGAGGGCGACCACCCTGACGTAGACCGGGGTCTCGTCCCTGGGGCTGACGAACAGTGAGACCACGACCGGCATGCTGGCGATGAAGAACAGCTGGGCCGGGAAGGCGAGGAGGAAGTCGATGACCCGGCTGATGAAGAAGTCGGTCCTGCCGCCGAGATAGCCGGCCGTGACGCCGAGGAGGATGCCGGTGAGCACCGTCGCGAGCGTGACCGCGACGGAGATCATCAGCGACGTCCGGATGCCGTAGAGGAGTTTGGTGAAGACGTCGTAGCCGTTGCCGGGTTCGAGTCCGAACCAGAAGTCGCCGCTGATGCCGCCGTTGGGCTGCACCGGCACACCCGCGCTGTCGAAGAGGTCGGGGCGCTCGTCGGCGTACACCGTGTACGGGTCCTTGCCGTACAGCTTGGAGATCAGCGGGGCGAGCAGTCCGATCAGGAAGAAGAAGACGACCACGTAGGCCGAGATCACGCCGGTGCGGTCGCGCTTGAAGCGGATCCACATCAGCTGACCCGGTGACCGGCCGATCAGTGGCCCGGTCTCCAACTCCGTAGGACTTGTCACTGTTCGCCCATTTCACCGGTGTGGATGTGGACATGGGGTTACGTGCGTGACTACGCCGCTACTATCTGCCATCGGACAACTACCCGACCACCGTCTTTCGCATCTCAATTCCGTCACAGCTGAAACGGGGTGCAAAAAAGCCCGGGCACCCCCCGATGGGGAGCACCCGGGCTCAAAGGGCCGGTGATCAGCCGTGCTTGGCGCGGCTCGCGGTGCGACCGCGCTCCTTCTGGTCGAGGACGACCTTGCGGATACGAACGGCCTCCGGGGTCACCTCGACGCACTCGTCGTCGCGGCAGAACTCCAGGGACTGCTCCAGGGAGAGCTTGCGGGGCGGGACGATCGCCTCGAACGAGTCGGCCGAGGAGGACCGCATGTTCGTGAGCTTCTTCTCCTTGGTGATGTTCACGTCCATGTCGTCGGAGCGCGAGTTCTCGCCGACGATCATGCCCTCGTACACCTCGGTGCCGGGCTCGGTGAACAGCACACCGCGCTCCTGGAGGTTCGTCATCGCGAAGGCGGTGACGGCACCCGAGCGGTCGGCGACCAGCGAGCCGTTGTTACGGGTCGTCAGCGTGCCGAACCAGGGCTCGTGGCCCTCGTGGATGGAGTGGGCGATGCCCGTGCCGCGCGTGCCGGTGAGGAACTCGGTACGGAAGCCGATGAGACCGCGGGAGGGGACGACGAACTCCAGGCGGACCCAGCCCGAGCCGTGGTTCGACATGTTGTCCATGCGGCCCTTGCGGACGCCCATGAGCTGCGTGACCGCGCCCATGTGCTCCTCGGGCACGTCGATCGTCATGCGCTCGACCGGCTCGTACGTCTTGCCGTCGACCTGCTGGGTGACGACCTGCGGCTTGCCGATGGTCAGCTCGAAGCCCTCGCGGCGCATCTGCTCGACCAGGATGGCGAGCGCGAGCTCACCGCGGCCCTGCACCTCCCAGGTGTCGGGACGCTCGGTGTCGAGCACCCGCAGCGAGACGTTACCGACCAGCTCCCGGTCGAGGCGGTCCTTGACCTGGCGGGCGGTGACCTTGCGGTCCTTGACCGCGGCCTTGTTGTCCGCGCCCTTGCCGGTGCCGCCACGGCCGACCAGCGGCGAGGTGTTCGTACCGATGGTCATGGAGATCGCGGGCTCGTCGACCGTGATCAGCGGCAGCGGGATCGGGTTCTCGGTGTCCGCGAGGGTCTCGCCGATCATGATGTCCGGGATACCGGCGACCGCGCAGATGTCACCCGGACCGGCCTTCTCGGCGGGCTTGCGGGTCAGCGCCTCGGTCATCATCAGCTCGGTGATGCGCACATTGGCCATCGTGCCGTCGCGCTTGATCCACGTGACGGTCTGGCCCTTGCGCAGCTCACCCTGCTCGACGCGCAGGAGGGCGATACGGCCGAGGAAGTTGTCGGCGTCCAGGTTGGTGACGTGCGCCTGGAGCGGGGCCGCCTCGTCGTACTCCGGGGCCGGGACGTGGGACAGGATCGTGGAGAAGAAGGGCTCCAGGCTGTCGCTGTCGGCCGGGACGGTGCCGTCCTCCGGCTTGGTCAGCGAGGCCACTCCGTCACGCGCGCAGGCGTAGACGATGGGGAACTCGATCTGGTCCTCGTCGGCGTCGAGGTCGAGGAAGAGGTCGTAGGCCTCGTTGACGACCTCGTCGATGCGCGAGTCGGGGCGGTCCGTCTTGTTGATACACAGGATGACGGGCAGGCGGGCCTGCAGCGCCTTGCGCAGCACGAAGCGGGTCTGCGGCAGCGGGCCCTCGGAGGCGTCGACGAGCAGCACGACCGCGTCCACCATCGACAGACCGCGCTCGACCTCGCCACCGAAGTCGGCGTGACCGGGGGTGTCGATGATGTTGATCGTGATGACGTCGCCGCCATCCTTCGGGTGGTACTTCACCGCCGTGTTCTTGGCCAGGATCGTGATGCCCTTCTCACGCTCCAGGTCGTTCGAGTCCATCATGCGGTCGTCGAGCGACTCGGCGGCGTGCGCGGCGAAGGCACCGGCCTGCTTGAGCATGGCGTCGACCAGGGTGGTCTTGCCGTGGTCGACGTGGGCGACGATGGCGACGTTGCGGATGTCGTGGCGCGTGGCCATATTGCGGCGTTCTCCCGGAGTGTGAGGAAGGCCGACGCGTACGTCTGTGTTACGCGGGCCCTGCCGGGCTTGACATGCCACGGCCTCACCCCATGGTACGTGGCTCCGCGAGGAGCGGCCCCCGCAGCCCCGTACGGCTCAGGACGCCGACGGGCTCGGCGACAGCTTCGCGCCCTTCTTCAGGAAGCCCATGTCCTCGAAGACCGGTGTCCGGAAACCGAAGGCACCGACGTTGACGACGGTCTTCCCCGCGGCCGTGAGCTGGGGCCTCTGGTAGAGCGGGATCGAGCCGGCCGCCGCCCAGATGCGGGAGTCCGCCTTGCGGATCAGGGAGCGCGCCTCGTCCTCGTCCAGCGTGGCGAGGGCCTGGTCGAACAGCTGGTCCACCTGGTCGGTGCCGACGCGGGTGTAGTTCTGCTCGACGCTCAGCGAGCCGTCGGCGGCCGGGACCGGCTTGGCGTAGATGGGGCGGGCGTCGGTGGCCGGGAAGGCGGAGGAGGGCCAGGAGTACAGGGCGAGGTCGTACTGGCCGGAGGCGATGTGGTCCTTGAAGTAGCTCTCGTCCGAGACCTTCGTGATCTCCGTGCCGATGCCGACACGCTTCAGCATGCGTGTGACGCGGTCGGCAACGGCTCGCAGGGGCTCCGAACCGGCGCCGGAGGGGAGCACGAAGCGGAGCGTGAGCGGCTTGCCGTTCTTGGCCAGCGCCTTGACCGCGGTGCCCGCCGGGGCGGCGGTGCCCTTGGGGGCGTACGCGCCGGGGGCGCCGCCCCGCTGTACCTGCGGGTAGGAGCCGTCCTGCGCGAGGTGCCTGCCCCCGCCCTCGGTGCGCCTCTCGCCGTGCTTGTCCTTGTGGTCGCGGGCGGCCGGGTCCTGGGCGGCGTGATCCCCGGCGGCCTTGCGGCGCGCCTTGTCGTCCTCGCCGACGACGTACGTGCCGTCGTCGCCGCCCTCGGACTCGTCCTCCCCCGCCCCCTCCTCCTCGGCGGCCTTCTCCTTCTTGGTCTTCTTGCCCTTGGGCCCCGCCGCCTCCTCGCCCTTCTTCTGCTCCTTGACCGGGCCGCCCGGCACCCATCCGGCGTCCGTGAGCAGGGCCCGCGCCTCGTCGGTGTCCTGGCCGCCGAGCGCGCCGCTGTTGTCGGCGTAGGCGGCCTGTCCGGCGAGGGCGAGGTGGCTGCCGACGGGGACGGCGGGCAGGCCCAGCGGCTTGAGCACGGCCTCGGCGAGTTCCTTGCGGTTCAGGGCGCGGGCCACCGCCCGGCGCACCCGCTCGTCGGCGAGGGGGCCGTCGGCGCCGTTGAGGGCGAGCTGGGTGTAGGCGGGCTCCAGCGACTTGCGGACCTCGAAGCCGCGCAGTCCGTCGGCCCCGCCGCTGACGCGGCGGGCGGTGGCGGGGTCGATGTCGGCCAGGTCGATCTCGCCCGCGGCCAGCGCGGCAGCGCGCTTGTCGAGAGGTACGGCGCGCAGCACGATCTCGGAGAGCTTGGCGGGCATCCCCCACCAGCGCGGGTTGGGGGTGAGGCGGACCCGGTCCTGCTTGGTGTCGACCTTCTGCACGGTGAACGGCCCGGCGGTGACCTTCAGCTTGCGGCGCGCGCCGTCGTTGAAGGAGTCCGGGGTGCCCATGACGTCCTTCGGGTACAGCGGCGAGAACAGCGACCGCCAGTCGGCGTAGGGCTTGGCGAAGGTGACCCGGACCTCCAGGTCGTTGGCGCCGCGCTCGATGCCCTCGATGCGTTCGTAGCCGGCGTTGCGGGCCGTCCAGTAGGCGGAGTCCTTGCCGGACAGGGCACGCCACTGGGCGGCGAAGTCGGCGGCGCCGATCTCGCGGCCGTCGCTCCAGACGGCCTGCTGGTTGAGCTTGTACAGGACGACCTGTTTGGGCTCGGTCCCGATGACCTTGGCCGATTCCAGGTAGGCGGAGTTACGCTCCGGCCGCCCGCTCGCGTTCATCCGGTACATCGACGGCAGGACGGCCTGGGCGATTCGACCGGTGGTCTCGTCCGCGTCGGCCTGGAAGGTGTTCAGGGTGTCCGGTACGGCGTCGACGGCCCAGCGCAGGGTGCCGCCCTCGGCGATCTTGGCGCGGGCCGCGCGGGCGACGTCCTGCTTGGCGAGCGGCTTGCCGGCCTCGTCCTCGGAGCCGCAGCCGGCGAGCGTGAGCACCGCGAGCGCGCCCGTGGTCAGGAAGACCACCGAGCGCATGACCGCGCGCGGTCCGACACCGTCGTAGGACATCTCTGGTACCTCCGGGGAGCGGCTCCCGCCGGTGATACAGGTGCGTTCTGATCACATTTGGCGGTATTTTGGAGTTGATCAGATCTACGGCCCAGATCTACGGCCCCACTGAAGAGGAAAGGGTTCGCCAGCCGAGGGCGACACGGCGACAGGGGCGTGGAACCCCACCCGTGCGGAGCAACACACGCCCCGGCGCACACAGAGCGCTTGCGAGCGTGTACCGAGGGCACGCAATCCGCCAATCGCTGCACACGCCTTCACAGCGGTCGGTGTGACGCGCAACACTCGCAGGCGCATGAACGTCGCCGTCCAGGGCCGAAGGGCCCGAGGAAGTGAGGTCACGTCATGTCCGTGCACGACGACCTGACAGCCGTCCAGCGCTGCCTCGACGACCTCTCCCGGTCCGTCGGCCGCCTGGAGAAGCAGCTCGGCAGTGGCGGCCTGGAGGTCCGCCGCGTCCGCGCCGACGCCAACCACCTGCGCGAGAGTGTCGCGCTGCTGCGCGAGGCGGCCTCCCAGCCGGCCTCGCCCCACAAGCCGGAGCTCGTCACCATCCCGGACACGCCCTACGACGACAGCCTGTGGGTCGACTCGGACGACGAGGGTCTCGGCGCCCGGGACCGACACGCCCCCTGACCCGACCGGAGTCCTGCGTTGGCCACTGGTACGGAACCCAAAGTGAACAGCGGCGGCGTACGGTCCCGTACGCGCGCCGCGATCAGCGCCCCGCATCTGCGGACCGACCGCTGGTGGCTGGCGCCCGCCGCCACCGCGGCCGGCCTGTTCGCCTTCGTCGTCTACTCGACGTGGCGGGCCTTCGCCGACGCGGACTACTACGCCGCGCCCTACGTCTCGCCGTTCTACTCGCCCTGCCTGGCGGAACGCTGCGAGACGATGCGCTCCGGCCCCAACTGGGAGATCTTCGGCAGCTGGTGGGCCATCTCGCCGGCGATCCTCATCCTGATCTTCCCGCTCGGCTTCCGCCTGACCTGCTACTACTACCGCAAGGCCTACTACCGCGGCTTCTGGGCCTCGCCCCCGGCCTGCGCGGTCGCCGAGCCGCACAAGAAGTACACCGGCGAGACCCGCTTCCCGCTGGTGCTGCAGAACATCCACCGGTACTTCTTCTACGCCGCGATCCTCGTCGCCGGCATCCTGACCTACGACACGGTGCTCGCCTTCCGCGACGAGCACTACGCGTGGGGCCACATGGGGCTCGGCACCCTCGTCTTCCTGGTCAACATCGTGCTGATCTGGGCGTACACGATCTCCTGCCACTCCTGTCGGCACATCGTCGGCGGCAAGCTCAAGCACTTCTCGCGGCACCCCGTGCGCTACAAGGCGTGGCAGTTCGTCGGGAGGCTCAACGCCCGCCACATGCTGCTCGCCTGGGCGTCGCTGGTGAGCGTGGCGCTCGCCGACTTCTACGTCTATCTCGTCGCGTCCGGGGTCTTCGACGATCCGCGCTTCTTCTAGATGAGTGGGGCCTTGTGATGTCCGTGGTCGACCGGCAGGAGTGGGACGTCGTCGTGGTCGGTGCCGGTGGCGCGGGCCTGCGCGCCGCCATCGAGGCGCGCGAACGGGGCGCCCGTACGGCGGTGATCTGCAAGTCCCTCTTCGGCAAGGCCCACACGGTGATGGCCGAGGGCGGCATCGCGGCGGCGATGGCCAACGTCAACGAGCACGACAACTGGCAGGTCCACTTCCGCGACACCCTGCGCGGCGGCAAGTTCCTCAACCAGTGGCGAATGGCCGAACTGCACGCGCAGGAGGCCCCCGACCGGGTGTGGGAGCTGGAGACCTGGGGCGCGCTCTTCGACCGCACCAAGGACGGGAAGATCTCCCAGCGCAACTTCGGCGGCCACGAGTACCCGCGCCTCGCCCACGTCGGCGACCGTACCGGTCTTGAGCTGATCCGCACGCTCCAGCAGAAGATCGTCGCGCTTCAACAGGAGGACCACCGCGAGACCGGCGACTACGAGTCCCGCCTGAAGGTGTTCCAGGAGTGCACGGTCACCCGCATCCTCAAGGACGGTTCACGCGTCAGCGGCGTCTTCGCGTACGAGCGCGAGAGCGGCCGTTTCTTCGTCCTTCAGGCGCCCTCCGTCGTGATCGCGACCGGCGGCATCGGCAAGTCCTTCAAGGTCACGTCGAACTCGTGGGAGTACACCGGCGACGGCCACGCGCTGGCCCTGCTCGCCGGGGCGCCCCTGCTCAACATGGAGTTCGTGCAGTTCCACCCGACCGGCATGGTCTGGCCGCCGTCCGTGAAGGGCATCCTCGTCACCGAGTCGGTGCGCGGGGACGGCGGGGTGCTCAGGAACTCCGACGGCAAGCGGTTCATGTTCGACTACATCCCGGACGTCTTCAAGGAGAAGTACGCCCAGTCCGAGGACGAGGCCGACCGCTGGTACGACGACCCGGACAACAACCGGCGCCCGCCCGAGCTGCTCCCCCGTGACGAGGTCGCCCGGGCGATCAACTCCGAGGTGAAGGAGGGCCGCGGCTCCCCGCACGGGGGCGTCTTCCTCGACGTGTCGACGCGGATGCCCGCCGAGGTGATCCGGCGTCGGCTGCCCTCGATGCACCACCAGTTCAAGGAGCTCGCGGACGTCGACATCACCGCCGAGGCGATGGAGGTCGGGCCCACCTGCCACTACGTGATGGGCGGCATCGCCGTCGACTCCGAAACGGCCGCCGCCCGCGGGGTTCCGGGGCTGTTCGCGGCCGGTGAGGTGGCCGGCGGGATGCACGGCTCCAACCGGCTCGGCGGCAACTCGCTCTCCGACCTGCTGGTGTTCGGACGCCGGGCGGGCCGGCACGCGGCCGAGTACGCGGCGGGCGCGGGCGTCCGGCCGCCGGTGGACGACGTCCAGGTGGACGGCGCCGCCGCGGAGGCCCTGCGGCCCTTCTCCGCGGAGGGCGAGGAACCGTCGGCGGGGCCGCCGGAGAACCCGTACACCCTGCACCAGGAACTCCAGCAGACCATGAACGACCTGGTCGGCATCATCCGCCGCGAGGCCGAGATGGCCGAGGCCCTGGAGCGGCTCGCGGCCCTGCGGGTACGCGCCCGGCGGGCCGGTGTCGAAGGCCACCGCCAGTTCAACCCGGGCTGGCACCTCGCCCTGGACCTGCGGAACATGCTGCTGGTCAGCGAGTGCGTGGCGCGGGCCGCGCTGGAGCGCACGGAGTCACGCGGCGGGCACACCCGCGAGGACCATCCGTCGATGGACCGCGAGTGGCGCCGGATCAACCTCCTGTGCCGGCTGACCGACCCGACGGGGGGCCTCGCGGCCACCGACCCGGTGCGCGGCCAGATCACCCTCGCACGGGAGACCACCGAACCCATCCGCCGGGACCTGCTCGCCCTCTTCGACAAGGAGGAGCTGGTCAAGTACCTCGCCGAAGAGGAGCTCTACGAATGAGCGGCTACGAGGCCCACTTCAAGGTGTGGCGCGGGGATGCGGCGGGGGGCGGCCTGGAGGACTTCCGGGTCGAGGTCAACGAGGGCGAGGTCGTGCTGGACATCGTCCACCGCCTCCAGGCCACCCAGGCGCCCGACCTGGCCGTCCGCTGGAACTGCAAGGCGGGCAAGTGCGGTTCGTGCTCGGCGGAGATCAACGGGCGGCCGCGGCTGCTGTGCATGACCCGGATGTCGGTGTTCGACCGGGACGAGACGATCACCGTCACGCCGTTGCGTGCCTTCCCGGTGGTCCGCGACCTGGTGACGGACGTCGGCTTCAACTACCGGAAGGCGCGGGAGGTTCCCTCGTTCGTGCCGCCCGCGGGGGTCGGGCCCGGCGAGTACCGCATGTTCCAGGAGGATGTGGACCGTCCGCAGGAGTTCCGCAAGTGCATCGAGTGCTTCCTGTGCCAGGACACGTGCCATGTGGTCCGCGACCACGAGGAGAACAAGACGGCGTTCGCGGGCCCGCGCTTCCTGATGCGGGTGGCGGAGCTGGACATGCACCCGCTGGACGCCGCCGCCGAGACCGGCCTCGACCGCAAGAAGACCGCCCAGGACGAGCACGGGCTCGGCTACTGCAACATCACCAAGTGCTGCACGGAGGTCTGCCCGGAGGACATCAAGATCACGGACAACGCGCTGATTCCCTTGAAGGAGCGGGCCGTGGACCGCAAGTACGACCCGCTGGTGTGGCTGGGGTCGAAGATCAGGAGACGGGACCGGTAGGGGCTCGGGGGGCACGGCCGGGGCGCCGGGCAAGTGTCTGCAGCAACAGCCCCACGAGGTACGCCCCCATGCCCGCGAGCGGGATCGAGGCGTACGCCGGCGGAAGGTCGCCCAGCGGGCCGAGGAACATGAACGCGGCCATGCCGACGGCGCTGACCACCATGCCGGACCCCCACAGCCTCGGCCGCAGAATCCGGTACCCGCCCCACGGCGGCACCCAGCCGGTGGCCGTCGCCGCCCCGCCCATCACGGCGAGCGCGGTGACGGCCAGGACGGCCAGGATCACCAGTATCGAGTGCATGCCGCTGAGCATTCCACGAGCTCCAGGGCGCTGAGAAGGTTGTGTTCCGCGATCTCCCGCATCGGCCCCGGCTCCGGGAAGTCGCCGTCGAGCAGACGGAGCGGGCCGGCCACGAGGCTGAGGTGCATGGCCAGGCGGTAGAGACGCAGGCGGTGTTCGTCGAGGCCGGGGGTGCGCAGCGCGTCGTAGTGCGGGCCGAAGCGAATGCGGAGGAAGACGTGCTCCCATTCCGCGTCGAAGTACATCAGGCCCTCGATGTCGATCAGCGCGGGGTGGCCGTCGGCGTCCAGCAGGACGTGGTCCGGGCCGAGTTCGCCGTGGATGAGGGTGTGGCGGGTGCGGGGGCGGACCTGGGCGGCCAGGTTCCGTACCAGGGCTTCCAGGTCGTCCCGTACGGCGGCGATCCGTGCGTCCCGTGCGGCGGTCGCCGCGATGTCGCGCAGGGCGCCTTCGGTGACGCGCTGCTCACAGGAGTCGGCGTTCGGCACCCCGCCGTTGTCGACGAGGGCGACCTTGCCGAAGGTGGGGCCCTCGTGGGCGTGCAGCGCGGCGAGGGTGTCGGCGAGCCGTGCCAGGGCCGGGCCCGCCGTCCGCGGGTCCCGGCGCAGGGCCTCCTCCAGACTGCCGCCGGTGAGGTCCTCGACGATCGCCGCGTCCGCGGGAAGCAGCGTGTGCGTGGGATCGGCGTACAGGAGGCGGGGCGTGCGGACACCTGCGGCGTGCAGGCGGTCGTGCGCCGCGGTGAACAGGTCGAGGCCGGTGCCGTGGGAGAAGGGGTCGCGCAGATCGCTGGGGCCGGCGTCCCAGTAGTCCTCGTCCGGCGACCAGACATAGGCGACGGCGGTCGTGTCGTCGTCGAGGGTGAGGCGGTACACGCCCTTCTTGGTGCCGCCCCGGAGGCGGGTGACGGCGGAGAGGGTGCGGGTGGGGCCGAGGGCGGCGCGGGTGAGGGGAGCGAGGTCCTCGCGGGTGAGGGGGGTGCGGGCGGTGGCGGTCATTCGACCGATGCTCGCACCCCCGTCCGGCGGACGCAGGCCGTTTTTCAGCGCACCCAGCCGTCTCGGTACGCCGTCCAGTCCTTCTCCTCGGCCGCGAAGTCCACATACAGGGCGACCCCGAAGTTGGCACGGTCCGCGTCCGTACGGGACAGGCCGAGGCGGACGCCGCGGACGGCGGCGGGGACGGTCTCGGCGTGGTTCCAGTGGCCGAAGCGGTTCTCGTGGTAGAAGGGCAGGCCCATGAGCAGGTCGGTGGACTCCGGGGTCACCTCCAGGGCCAGTGAGGTCTGCTGGGCGACGTAGCCGCCGTAGGTGCTCTCCAGCGGCTGCATGGTGTCGTACGACATCACCGCGATCTGGTCGACGCGGCGCGCGACCTGCCCGAAGAACTCCTGCGACCACCATTTCGGGTGTCCGGCGACCGTGCCCCAGAACGAGTGGAACCCCGGGACCGGATCGATCTGGTGGGCGGCGATCGACAGCTGGGCGTCCTGGGCGCTGGTGATCTCGTGCAGGGAGTCGAGGAGGGTGAGGTAGTTCCGGTCGCCGGAGTGGAGGGGCTCCAGGTCGAAGTGGACGCCGTCGAAGCCGGCGGTGAGGATCTCGCGGGTGGACTGGACGACGGCGGCCCTGGTTCTGGCGTGCTCCAGGTGCATGCCGTCGGGGGTCTCCGTGGCGAGGACGTCGCCGAGCCAGGCCTGGACGCGGATGCCGGGTATCTCCCGGTGTACGGCGTCAATCAGCCAACGGGCGTTCCGGTAGGCGGACTTGGGGAGCGTGCCGTCGTGTTCCAGGGGGCCGGCGTGGACGTAGAGGTCGCGGATGCCGGTGCCTTGCAGGCGGCCGGCGAGGGCGGTGATGTCGGCGTCCTTCTTGCGGCCGTCGACCCAGGCGTGGCCGAGCCAGATGGCGTCACGGTCACGGGTGTACGTGCCGGTCGCGGGGTCGCCGGTGTAGTTGAGGCGGAGGGCGACCTGGGTGCCGAGGAGGGGGAGGAGGAGGGCGAGGACGACTGCGAGCGCGGTACGTCTGAGCCAACGCCGGGGCCTTCGGGCCTCGGCTTCGCCTTCGCCCCGTTCTTCGTTCCCACCCGCATCACCCGTGCTGCTCTCGTGGTCGGGTGCGGGTGGCCCCGGCGGGGCACCTTCACCATCGGCGGCCGCGGCTCCGTGCGCCGCACCGGCCTCCGCAGCGATCGGCTCGGGTGTTCCCTTGGCTTCCGCCTCGGCGGGCCGCTTCGGCCTGTCCGTGTTGTTCATCCCCGTGTCCCCCTCAGTGGTCGGTTCGCCCCACGGGTCCCGAGTCGGGTGTGCAGAGGTCGCGCGGACGCAATCTCGGCCATACGCTCCGAAAGGTGACGCCATCCTTGGATCGGGGCCGGCTGTGGTGGGCGTATGTGCTCGTGGGCTTCGTGTTGCTGGGGAGGACGGTGTGGGCCGAGCCCGTGGTTGCGATCACGGGCGAGGGGCCTGGTGCGAGCGCGGCTGGGGAGGGTGGGGCGTCCGTCGCTGATCTTGTTCTGCCGCTCGTGGCCGTCGGGGCGGCGGCGGTGCTCGCCGGGTACGGGTATGTGCGGCGCACTCGGAGGGTGCGGGAGCGGACCACGCCGGGTGGGGGGCGTGGGGAAGCGGCGTCCGTGGAGGCGCCGCCCGACGAGCCGGACTCCCGGGCGCTCGCGTTGCTCGCTCAGGCGGATGACTGGGTGCGCACCAGTCGGGAGGAACTCGGCTTCGCCGAGGACCGGTTCGGGGCCGTTGGCGTCGAGTCCCCCGCTCGGGTCGTGCGGGAGGCGGCCGGTGAGCTTGCCGCCGCGTTTCGGATGCGGCAGCTCTACGACGAGGGCGTGCCGGCCGACGAGACGGCCCGGCGGCACGCGCTCGCCGGGATCGTCGGGCGGTGCGAGGAGGCGGGGCGGCGGCTGGACGCCGAGGCCGCCGGGTTCGACCGGCTGCGGGGGCTTGAGGAACAGGGGCTGGCTGAGGCGCTGGGCGTCGCGGAAACACGCTTCCGTGAGCTGGCCGGACGCACGGGCGCGGCCGAGACGGTTCTCGTGGGCCTGCGCACGCGGTATGCCCCTTCCGCGTCCGCCGCCGTGACCGGTTCTGTCGAACAGGCCAAGGACCGGCTCGTGTTCGCGACGACGCGTCTCAACCACGCCCGTCAGGCCGCCGACCGGGAGGACGATGCGCGCGCCGCCGCTCATCTGCGGGCCGCCGAGGGCGCCATCACCCAGGCAGGCGTCCTCGTCGACGGTGTGCACCGGCTCGCCGCGGAGCTGGAGGAGGCCGCGCGGATGGTTCCGGCCGCGCTCACGGGGGCGGAGGCGGAGATCGCGGGAGCCGACACCCTCGGGCTGGACGTGCCGGTCGGCGAGCTGCGCAGCCGGGTGCTCCATGCCGACGCCGTCCTGGCCGCCGTACGGCAGGAGCTGACCTCCGGGCATCCGTACGACCCTCTCGGCGTCCTGCGCCGGGTCGTACGGGCGACCGCGCCGCTCGTCACCGGGCGCGCCGGTGTGCTGCCGGCCGCGGCCCTGCTCACCGCCCGCGCTGCCACCGACGCCGCGGCCGACTTCGTCATGACGCACCGGGGCGCCGTGGGCGGCACGGCCCGCACCCGCCTGGCGGAGGCGGAGCGGCTCCTGACGACGGGGGACGGGGGCCTGGTGGACCTGCTGCGCGCGGACACGCTCGCCCGCACCGCCGACGACCTCGCCGAGCTGGACGTACGGATCCATGGGAATCCGTACGCCGGTACGGCGGCCGGGTACGCGAGCGGGGTCACCGGTGCCGTCCTCGGCGGGGTGCTGCTGGGTGGCGGCGCCGGGGACGGTGGGCCGCCGGCGAGCTTCGGCGGATCCGTCACCCGGGCCCGGCGCACCCCAGCGGTGCCGTAGGGGGTGTCGTTTGATCACCCCCTGGCCCTCAGAACAGGCTCAGCAACGCCTCCGCCGGATCCGCCAGTCCCGTCTCCCCGTCCGGCAGGGGCAGTTCGAACCACACCGTCTTGCCGAGCGGGGTGCGCCGTGAGCCCCAGGCCGCGCTGAGCAGGCCGACGAGTTGCAGGCCGCGGCCGCCCTCGTCGGTGTCGCGGGCCCGGCGTCGGCGGGGCTGGACCAGGCCGGAGTCCCAGACCTCGCAGACCAGGGTGCGGTCGAGGAGGAGCCGCAGCCTGATCTCGCCCTCGCCGTACCGCAGGGCGTTCGTCACCAGCTCGCTGACCAGCAGCTCCGTCGTGTCGACGAGCGGCTCCAGGTCCCAGCTGAGCAGCTGGCCGCGCGCGTACTCGCGGGCGCGGCCCACGCTGCGCGGCTCGCGCGGCAGCGTCCAGTCGCCGACGGACTCGGTGGGCAGGCCCTGGACACGTGCCATCAGCAGGGCGATGTCGTCCTCGCCGTGGTGGGTGTCGAGGGTGTTGAGGACGTGGTCGCAGACGTCCTCCAGGGGGGCGCTCGGGTCGGTGAGCGCCCCGACGAACGCCTGGAGGCCCTCGTCGAGCGGATGGTCGCGCGATTCGACCAGTCCATCCGTGTAGAGCGCCAACAGTGCGCCTTCGGGTAGTTCGACCTCGACCTCCTCGAAGGGCTCGCCGCCGACGCCGAGCGGCATGCCCGGCGGTACGTCGAGCATGAGGGCCGGCTCGCCGGGCTCGACCAGGACCGGCGGCAGGTGCCCGGCGTTGGCGAAGGTGCAGCGGCGCGTCACCGAGTCGTAGACGGCGTACACGCAGGTCGCGAGGTACACCTCGGACAGGTCCGCCTCACGGGGGCGGCGGGCGGCGCGGGTGGCCTGCTGGACGCCGCCGGGCGTGCCGAGACCGCGGGCGATTTCGTCCAACGCGGAGAGGACCTCCGCCGGTTCGAGGTCCAGCAGGGCCAGCGTTCTGACCGCCGTACGGAGTTCGCCCATGGCGACCGCCGCGCGCAGGCCGCGGCCCATCACGTCGCCCACCACCAGCGCCGTGCGGTGGCCGGGGAGTTCGATGACGTCGAACCAGTCGCCGCCGACCTCGCTCGGGCGGCCGGTGGAGACGTTGCCGGGCAGGTAGCGGCAGGCGATGTCGAGACCGGAGGCGACCGGGTCGCCGGGCGGCAGCAGGGACCGTTGCAGTATCAGCGCGCGCTCGTGCTCGCGGCGGTACAGGCGGGCGTTGTCGATGCAGACGGCGGCGCGTGCCGCGAGCTCCACCGCGAGGTCCCGGTCGCGGTCGCCGAACGGCTCGCTGCCCTTCGTACGGGCGAACTGCGCGAGTCCCACGACGGTGTCGTGGGCGACCATCGGGACGGCCAGCGTGGACTGGACGAGGCCGCCCTCCTCGGCGGGCACGACCTGGGTTCGGGCGGTGCGCAGGGCGTCCGCGCAGGGCGAGTTGAACGCGTAGTGGTGGACGGCGCCGAGCTCGACGGGCGATCCCCCGCCGATGAAGGGCGCGTCGGAGACGGCGCTGGCGAAGGCGACGCGGCGCAGTTCGGCGCTGCCGTCGGCGAGGCCGGGCGGGGTCTCGTCGCCGGCCAGGAGCCCTTGGTAGAGGTCGACGGTGGCGAGGTCGCAGAAGCCGGGGACGACGACGTCGAGGAGTTCGCGGGCGGTGGTCTCCAGGTCGAGGGAGTTGCCGATGCGGGCGCCGGCGTCGTTGAGGAGGGCGAGGTTGCGCCGGGCGGCGGCGGCCTCGCGGGCGGCGGCGCGGCGGGCCGTGATGTCGATGCCGAGCCAGGCGATGCCGATGGGGCGGCCGCTGCCGCTGTGCACGCGGTAGAGGTTGATGGACCAGTGCCGGCGCTCGTCGGAGCCCGGCAGGAAGCCCGTGATGTGCATGTCGGTGATGGAGTCGCCGCTCTCCAGGACCCGGCGCAGCGTCGCGGAGACCCGGTCGGCCTCGGGGCGCGGCAGGTAGTCGTGGACTCCGCGGCCGCGGTGCTCGTCGGGAGTGCCGCCGAAGAGGGAGGCGAACCGGTTGTTGGCGCGGCGCACCCTGAGGTCGGTGTCGATCAGCAGGAAACCGAAGGGGCATTGGCCGAAAATGGCCTGCGAGGCGGCAAGGTCGGTCTCGATGGTGCGCAGCGTGCGGACGTCGACGACGATGCAGACGGCGCCCTTCTCACCGTCCTGGGTGCGCGTCGGCATGACGTAGACCTCGGCGAGCCCCTCCTGGCCGCGCTCCCCGTCCGCCGTGTCGGGCATCCGGAAGGGGACCACACCGGTCCACTCCCGCCCGTCGAGGATCTCGGCCATCTTGCGCTGGCCGCGCTCGCGCAGGTCGGGGTCGATGAAGGCCTCTATGGGGTCCATGCCCACGGCGCGCCCGGCGGGGATACCGAAGAGCTGTTCGGCGCGCAGGCTCCACTGGTCGACCAGTCCGTCGGCTCCGATGGAGAAGGACGCGACCTTGATGTAGTCGTAGATCGAGCCGGGCGGGCTGCTCTGCCACATGGCGTCACCGGGCGGCGCCTCCACGGAGGCAAGCGCATCCGCGTCCCCCTGCCTCGCGCCGCCCGACGGGTCCTCGGACTCCGTGGCCTTCGCTGGTATCTCGCTCACGCGAACCGTCCCCTCCAGCTCACCGCGTCCGGCACCGGTCACCGGCAGCGGCTGCCCGCAGTATCCAGCACTACGGCGCCGCACAACACGGTGTTCACGATCACAGCACGGTCCAGGCGTTTTTTGGACCGCACCGAGACAACACTTCCAGTCTTCTAACCAGGGGACACGTCGTCGAATCACGCATTCCGGCAATCGCCACTGGCTGGAACGAGTACGTCGACAGGACGTGTGCGGACGTACAGCGCGAACTGCCCCCCTTCATCCGGGGACCGCGAGTTCGAACCACACCGTCTTGCCCGCCTCGCCGGGCCGGGTGCCCCACCGGCGGGAGGAGGAAGCCACCAGTTGCAGACCTCGGCCGCTCTCGTCCTCCAGCTGCGGGGCCCGCTCACGCGGGGGGTCCGGGAGCGGGTCGGAGACTTCCACCAGCAGGACGCCGGGCAGACCCGCGGGGCGGACCAGGCGGACGCCGATGGGGCCCGTGGCATGCCGCAGCGCATTGGTCACCAGCTCGCTGACCAGCAGCGCCGCGAGGTCGCCGAGGCTGTCGAGGCCCCATCCGCGCAGCTTGCCCCGGACGACCGCGCGCGCGGTGCGTACGGCGCCGGGATCCGCGGGAAATGTCCACTCGGCACAGTCGCCTTCGGTGTCGATCACGCCGATCACTTCCCAGGCCCAGCGAGGTACACCCATGTCCGGTTTCGTGGGGTTAATGGGCACATACCCGATATCGCGAAGGCGCTACCGCCCGTGACGGCGCACTGTGGCACGAACGGCGGTACGAGACCGAGGGCAACACCCCTGTCCTGCTCAGCGCGCCCCGGACTCAAGGCGCGCCAGGACCTCCCGCACCGCCGGCACGTCCTGGTCCAGCCAGTTCACGGTCCAGATCTCGTCGGGGGTCAGCCAGCGCAGGTCGTCGTGGTCCTGAAGGGGGTTGGGGTCGCCGGAGCCGGGCTGGAGGCGGACGGTCCAGACATGGAGGACGTAGGGCGGCCTCAGGGGCCACTCCCCCGGCACACGCGTGAGCGCCTCCGCCGTGACGCCGAGTTCCTCACGCAGTTCGCGCACGAGCGCCGCCTCGGGCGTCTCGCCCGGTTCGACCTTGCCGCCGGGCAGTTCCCAGCGTCCGGCCAGTTCGGGGGGCGCACTCCGGCGCGCGGCGAGCAGGCGGCCGCCGTCGAGCAGGGCGGCCCCGACCACCACGATCCGTTCCGTCATGGGCCGGAGCCTACGGGAGTGGCGCGCGCGTCAGTTGTGGCCGCCGTCGCCGTTCTGGGCGATGCGCTCGACCCAGTAGAGCTGCTTGTGTCCGCGCGCGTCGAGACTGTCCGCGATTTTCTGCGCCTCGGCGCGGGTCGCGTACCTGCCCACGCGGTAGCGATTGCCGTTGTCGTCCTGCCGAATGACCTGCCAGGGAAGAGAGATGGTGCCTTCGGTCATCGCGCCCCTCCACTTCCCGTCCGCGGTCCGGGCCACGTCCCGCCCTCCAAGGAAACCGCAATCCGCATATGCCCGAGCCTACGCCTAACCTTCACGCAGCGAATACGGCTTTTCACAAAGAGGTACGCAACAAGCCAGAACGGAGGGGGCGCACGACAGCGAACGCGCCGCCCCCACGGCTCCCCGCACCGGGTCGGCGGCGTGCCGTCCACATCCGGGGCGACCTGCGAGAACGACCGGAAAGCGACGGCAGCGCAACCACCCGCACACCACACCTCGTTGGGGGTGTGTCGGGGGCAACTGCCGTAAAGGTGTGCGCTATTTCACCGGGAGGTGGTACGCGACCCGGTAGCGGTCGGCCGGGATCACCACATCGGCCGTCTCGACCGGGCGTCCGGAGGCGTAGTACGTGCGCTGGACGACGAGGACGACATGGCCGGGCACCCCGCCGAGCGCGAGGAGCTCCTCGGCGAGGCCGGGGCGGGCGCCGACCTCCTCGGTGACGTTGTCGACGATGACGTCGATGGCACGCATCCGCTCGACCACGCCCATGCCGCCGAGCGGGCCCTCCTCGGGCAGCATCACGGGCGTGCGGCCGGTGACGGCGAGCGGCTCCCAGGAGGTGGAGAGCATCATCGCCTCGCCGGCCTCCCGGAACACGTACCGCGTGCACATCACGCGGTCGCCGGGCTTGATGCCGAGCCGCTCCGCGACGGCGCCGCTCGCCTCGCTCTGCGCGCTGCTTGACTCCCAGGTGCCGCGCGCGTCGGCGTCGGCCTGCTCCTGGCGGAAGGGTGTGGCACCGCCGACGGGGCGGAAGCCGGAGCGCGCGATCCGGCGCGGCACGGGGCGTTCGCGCACATACGTCCCGGAGCCGGAGCGGCCCTCGACCAGCCCCTCGGCCATCAGCACCTTGCGGGCCTCCAGGGCGACGGTGTCCGAGACGCCGTACTCCTCGCGGATTCTGGCCTGGGAGGGCAGCCGGGTGTGCGGTGGCAGCGCGCCGTTGACGATCTTCTTGCGGAGATCACCCGCGACACGCAGATACGCCGGCTGCTCACCGAAAGTCACTGGCCGCTCCCATCAGGTTGTACAGACAGCTACAGCGTGGCAACCGTCGGTTGTGCCATGCAAGCGGAGGCCAGAGAATCACTCGAAGTGATGACATGCGCCGGGGAGGGGCTTTACGCAGGCACTTTCTCCCCGGTATAGCCGCGATCACACCTCGGCGCCGCGATCCCCTTCCCTGCTGTCCGCGCCGCTGCCGTTCTCGTCGTACGACGGCGGGGCGGTGGCCAGCCCCAGAGCCTTGCGTGCCGTAACGGTCTTGTCGGCGTCGGTCAGCTTGTAACCCTTGTCGTAGTGCTCGTAGAACGTGTCGGCGTCGGTGGACCCGGCGGCCTTCGCCCACTCCTTCTGGGCGGCCTTCAGGTCCTTGACCAGGTCCGCGACCGGCCGCTCGGCGTCGGAGGGCCACGTGTGGCCCTCGAGCAGCTTCGTCTGCTCGCCGAGCGCGGTGGAGACGCGGCCCGCCCACGCCTTGTGCCCGGGCAGGTCGTCCTCGACGTACTCGTCCTCGGGCGCCGTATCCATGGCCGCGTTGAGGACGTGCGCCGCCTTCAGGTACGCGAGCTGGTCCGCGTCGAGCGTCGTGGCGTCGTTGCGCAGCGAGCCGGTGAGGGTGTCGTTGTCGTCGGTGTTGCCGAAGACGCAGGTGATCTCGCGGTCGCCCAGGCGCCAGCTCTGCGCGGTCGGCGTGAAGTAGTACACGTCGACGTACTCGGGCAGGGCCCAGGCGTCCATCGCGTAGGTGTCCTGGAGCGCGTAGCACTTGTCGTCGGCGGTGTCGGTGACCTTGTCGTCGCCGGGGTAGGCGGAGCCGGTCATCTTGAAGGTGGCGAACACCTCGCCGTCGTGCGTCTTGTCACAGGGCACCTCGTCGACGTCGTACGTGACGCCCTTCAGCGAGCCGGACGGGTCGTTGAAGCAGTCGCCCTCGACGAGCGAGAAGCTGGAGCTGTTGCCCGCCCCCTCCTTGATGTCGTCCCAGGCGGCGGAGAGGGCGCCGGTGGCCAGGGTGAGGACCCACAGGGCGATGCCGAGCGACGACAGGACCGCCCCCGCGACGGCGAACCCCTTGCCCCGCTCTCCCCGCTTCCTGATCTGCCCCAGCGCGATCAGCCCCAGGACGAGCCCCACAGCCGGCAGGAAGCACAGCACGCCCGTGACGAACGCGGCGATGGCCACGCCGTTGACCGGCGTGGGCCGGTTGTAAGGGCTGTAGCCCTGCCCCCACGTCTGGTACGGCGGCCCCCCGTACGGGCCCTGCGAGTAGGGAACCTGGTACGGGCCCTGGGCGTTGGAGGGCTGGTGGGGCCCGGGGGGCGGCGGTATGGACACGGTTTCCGTGCTCCTGGATCGGGGCGAGTGGCGCGAATTTCGGATGCGGGACCGACTGCACTGACGTACGACTGGGCGCATCGTAAGCGTGGGGGGAGCGAGGACGGAATGCGGGTGACGAACCCGACGATCCGGGCGGCCGACCGGCTGACCGCACGACTGGGCCGACGCCCTGCAACCGAGCTGCTTCACGCATGACGTGACGTAGCGTCATGGAAAACGCAGTCAGTCCGGCTGTTCCCCCGCCAGTCTGCGCTGTTCCTCCTCCACGATGCGGCGGGCGAGGCCGTCGTCCGAGACGTCGATCGCGTCCGGGGTCGCCTCCGCGGTGTCGCTGCGGCGGGCGTACGCGTCGAACAGACGGTTCTTGTTCTCCAGGATGCGCAGCAGGCGGTCGTCCACGCTGTCCGTGGCCAGCAGCCGGTGCACCTGGACCGGGCGGACCTGGCCCATGCGGTGGGCGCGGGCCACGGCTTGGTGCTCCAGCGTCGGCTTGACCTGCGGCTCGCACAGGACGACCACGGACGCCGCCTGGAGGTTGAGGCCGACCCCGCCGGCCTCGATCTGGCACAGCAGCACCGCGTGCCCCTCGGCCGCGGTGAAGTCGTCGACCAGCCGCTGGCGGCGGGCGGCCGGGACGGCGCCCGATATCGGCCCGAACACGCCGTCCCCCAGGGCGGCCCGGACCGTCTCCAGCACACCGCGGAAGTACGAGAACACGGCCACCTTCAGGCCGTTCTCCGCGGCTTCCGCGACCAGTTCGCGCAGGCGCTGGAGCTTCGCGGACTTCTCGGGGTCGGCGTACGCGGCCCGGCGCATCGCCATGAAGTTGCCCTCGAGGACAGCCGCGCGGTAGGCGTCCTGGTCGGCGGCGCTGAACTCCTCCCACTCGTCGACCTGGAGCAGCGCGGGCAGTTCGGTGAGCACGTCCCGCTGGTTGCGGCGCAGGTAGGCGGGGGCGACCGCCTTGCGGAAGGAGTGCGGTCCGGCGACGGCGTCGCTCTCGCGGATCACGGGGACCAGGTCCGGCTGGAGGTAGCGGACCAGGGTGCGGAACTCCTCTACGCGGTTCTCCATCGGGGTGCCGGTGAGGAACAGCACGCGGTCGCAGCGCTCGGTCCACACCGCGACGGACCTGGCGCGGCGGGTGTCGCGGTTCTTGATGTAGTGCGCCTCGTCGACGACGAGCAGGGCGGGAGTGGTCGTGATCCCGGCGGGGGCGGCGTCCTTGAGCCCGGCAGGGGTGGCGTCCTTGAGCCCGGCGGGGCTGGTCCCGTCAGGCACGGGCAGGGTGTGCAGGACGTCGAAGGTGGTGAGGGCGACGCCGCCGCGCTCGCGCCACTGGGCGTACGCGTCCCCCCGGTCCGGGCCGTGCACCGGCACCGCTCTGAGCGTGCTGCGCGCACGGATCTCCCGCGTCCAGTTGATCAGCACGCTGGCCGGGCACACCACCAGGAAGTGACTGTGCCCCTCGGCCGCGAGGTGGGCGAGCGCGGCGATCGCCTGGACCGTCTTGCCGAGCCCCATCTCGTCGCCCAGTACGACCCGCCGCTGGGCCAGCGCGAAACGGGCACCGAAGGACTGATAGCCCCGCAGCGCGACTCGGCGGTGGGTGTCGTCCAGCGGCTGGGCGTGCACCCGCTCGGCCACCTCCGACGGCACGAACCCCTCGGCGGCCGCCACGTCCGTACGGTGCGCGGAGACCTCCGCCAGCTGGCTGTAGTACTCGGCGGAGCGCACCTCGAAATCGACCCAGACCTCGATCTCGGAGGCCGGTTCGCGCAGCAGGTCGGCCGAGGCCTGGGCGAGCCGCAGCCGTACGTCGGTCTCGGCCGCCTCGGCCGTGAGCGCGCGCAGCTCCGCGACCGCCGCGAGGGCGGCCTCCCGACGGCGCCGACCGGCAAGCGCCAGCCGCAGCCGACCGGTCGCCGGACGGGCCGCGGGCAGCAGCTCGGCGAGCCGGCCCTCGAATCGCTCGGCGGTGTCCACGGCCCGCCGCAACTCGGGGCCGGCCTCGACCAGCCGGTACAGCGCGCCGACCAGGGCGGCGGTCCGCGGGTCGGGCCGGTCGACGTCGATCCGCACGGACACGGTCTCCTCGACCGCCCGCGCGATCTGCCGGGCCGCGGCGAGCGCCTGGTCGGCGGTCTGGGCGCCGACGCCGGGAATCTGCCGCAGCTCGAACCGGCTCGCCTCGTACACCGCCCGCACCGAGCCGAGCCCCGCCGCCTCCAGCGCGGCCAGCCGCAGCCGCCCCTCCGTGACGTCCTTCAGCCTGGAGACCGGGATGGACTCCAGCTCCTTCGCCACGAGCTCGTCCCGGAGCGGGGCGAGGGCGGAGCGGACGGCGTCGAGGGCGCGATGGTGATCGGCGAGCAGGGTGCGCGCCGCGTCGTACAGCCGCACACCCTGCGTGTGCAGCTCCCCCACCCGCCGCCCGACCCGCGGTACGTCCGTCTCCATGCCACCCCCCGTCCTACGTCCGCCCCGTGCCCGCCCGCATCCGTCTCGAAGGGGGTCCATCGTGGCACGCGGCACTGACAACAGGGGGAGAGCCATGTCCTGGCCCGGCGCCGCGGGGACGCCCACCGAGCGCTGGTGTGAGGCGCGATTTCGCCGTAGACGATCTCGTGGCCGGGGTGTCCGCGACTGGCTACGGTCCTGCCATGACCGAACTGCCGGACTGAATGCGCCCACCGCGTGCGGAAGGCTGGTTCGCGGAGGATCTGGACCACCTCCCCGAGGCGCCCCGTCACACCGAGTTGATCGACGGAGCGCTCGTCTTCAATCTGTCGCCGCAGAGGTGGTGGCACGGCCACCTCGTCACCATGCTCACCCTGGCCCTCATGGAGCAGGCACCCCCGGACACCCGGGTCAGCCGTGGGATGACCATAAGGCTCGATGAGCGCAACCGGCCGGAGCCGGACCTGCTGGTGACGACCGCCGACTTCGACGGCGACCGGACCTGGTTCGCCCCGGACGAAGTACGCCTGGTCGTCGAAGTCGTCTCCCCCGAGTCCGCCCACCGGGACCGCACGGTCAAGCTCCGCAAGTACGCGGAGGCGGGCATCCCGCACTACTGGTGCGTCGAGGACGAGGACGGCGCCCCTGTCATCCACGTGTACGAACTCGACGAGCCGACCCGCACCTACGCCCCCGCCGGCATCTTCCGGGGCTCGCTCCGGCGCCCGGTGCCCTTCGAGATCAGTCTCGACCTGGAGAAGCTGACGCCGCCTCGGAGCAACTGAAAGAAGGACCGGACTCTCAGGAGTCCGGCCCTTTCTCGGCTGTGCGCCACGCGTCACACGTTGAAGCGAAACTCGCCCACAAGGCTTTGACCTGCGGAAATACGGGCGTATCCCAGCACCATCCCAGCACGGGATGCGCGACAAATTACAAGCGATCCAGGGGCGCCAAGGTTACACATCAGCCCCCGCGCCTAAGCGGGCCGCGCATCATTTCTGAAGCCGGGTGTATCTCCCGGCAGAGCAGCCGTGCGAAGGCGTGGCGTTCGCAGCGAGGTAGTTTCCGGGCACAGTCAACTCCGGACAGGGAAACCGCATGTCCTCACGCCAGGCCTTTCGACCGGCTGCGGCAAGGTGTCAACGGCGGGTGCGTCGGGCTTCTCGGATGAGGTTGATGAGAGCAGCGTCCTTCTGGCACACGCACCCGGGGGTGGGAAGCCGGTGGTCGATCATCTGGTCGGGTCGGGGGCCGAAGCGGGTGTCGTACTCGATGCGTCGTGGAGGTCCGCTGAACAGGCCCGTGCTGCGTGCGATCCAGGCGCCGACGACCAGGCAGGCGGCCTGCTGGGCCACGAACGCGGCCGAAGGACGGAACCCGTCGTCCGTTCTACCGTTCAGCTCAGCCGAGTTGATCAGCCCGCACACCGGCCGTCCGAGGAACTGCCCGACGAGCTCCCGCTGTTGATTGTCCAGGCCTTTCAGGTCTCGTTCGATCAGGGGCTCCTGCCCGCGGGCGATTCGGGACAGCGGGAGCCCGGTCAGTTCATGCAGTCGCTGCTCCGCGCTCTTCCCGGTGTGGTTGGCCTTGAAGTAGCAGCGCAGGCAGGGGCCGGTGGGCAGTGCCTCGTGCAGGGCGACGGTGGTGCCGACCGGGCCGCCGGTGCTGCCGTCCAGGGTGAGATCGGCATGCAGTCGCTGCAGGTCGTGCCGGGCCTCGACGCTGTCCAGTCCGCCGAGGACTATCCGGGGCCACGGCAGGGTGCCCGCATCGACGGCCTCGATGGAGGCTTGGATCGTCCCGTGGAACGGGGTCACCTCGATCCGCCGTAGGCGTGCGTCGATCAACCGCACCTTCGCCAGACTTACAGCCGCGTCGGCCAGGGTACCGATGCTGTACGAGGTGACGTTCGGTTCCTCGAAGACCTCCCTGTCCACCACCGTCAACTCGCCGGAGACCTGCAGCAGGTCCAGGACCAGGGCGATGCCGGTGCCGATCGCACCGCCCCCGCCCAGCAGCACCTGCTCCAGCGCAGGCAGCGGGGCTACGACGATCCCGGGTTGCTCACCGGGGAGGACGGGGCAGAAGTCCACCACCGGGGTCACCTGGAACCTTCCCTCCGGCAGCCCGGCAACGACCTTGAACGCCTCGCCGGCCAGCATCGCCGCAGTGAGGACCGCACCCAGCCCGGTGCCGGGCGCGTTGAGCCGGGGGAGAGGATGACCGGTGTGCCGCAGACGGACCCCGTGCCCGTCCGGGGCACCGGCCACCGCAATACCCAGCGGTGGTGCGGTTCCCACGTGCAGATGCAGCGGCGCCTTGTCCGGGGCCTCGCCGATGCAAAGCGGCCGGTCCGGATCGATCCCGGTCGCCGTTTCCACCAGCCTGCTGAGGAGTTCGTCGTCGAGCCGTCCCGGTCCGCGGCCGGGGTCCAGACTCAGCCGGACCGGCCACCGGCGCAGGTCCGCCACCAGCACTTCGAGAGTCTCGGCAGCCGCGGGAAGGTGCGCGTCCGCGGTCAGGTGGATGAGGATGCCCTCCATCCGCTCCCGCAGGGTGGCCTCTTTCACGCCGGCGGCCAGGCCACCCAGGCGTACGCTGCGGCTGTAGTCAGTACTCACGGACGCCCTCCTCGTCGAACACCACCGTGTGCACTGGGGGCAGCGCCGGGTCGACAACCGGAGCGGTGCAGGGCACCCAGTCCTGCTCGAAACGCCACCACCCCCACGATGCCGGGTCGGCGGGCGGCGCCGCGTAGGTCGGGACGACAGCGCTGATGAACCCCGGCACCCGCAAGGAGTACGCGCGGTCGGTCCGCGACAGGAAAGCCTCCCTGGGGTGCGAGTGGATCATCGCCCGCACCCGGTAGGACCGTTCCTCGGCGAAGGTGAACAGCCGGTCGTACGCGACCGCGCTCACCGTGAACAGACCCGGACCCCGCACAATCCCCGCCATCCCGGCCACCGCCACCACCAGCACGTGCATGTCCGACTGCCCGGTCAGCAGCAGCGCGCCAGTCTCCTGGTCGGCCAGCCCGTGGCGCCGAAGCTCCTGGAGCACCGGGTCGACCGCGCCGGCCGGCAGCACCAGCTTCCTCGTGTCGGTGGTCACCCGGCACGCCTCCCCGCAACGCGATCGATGTCGTCCTGCACGTTCTCCACCACGTACAGGAAGGGATTGCCGGTGCTCCGCCACGAGTGCGGCCCGCTGCTCCACTCGGGGTGGACCCTCTGACCTTCGGCCGTGAACGGCTTGCACACGTCGTTGGAGCCGTAGCGGTAGCCATTCGCTTCTGGCCACGCACTGGGCGCTCCGACTCCGGATGCGCCGATCGACTCGACGAAGACGAGGGAGGGCGGCCGGTCCGGGTAGACCGTCCACTCGATCCGGGCGATGAACGCCGCGCGCTCACCGTTGTTTGGATGCACCTCGGCCCAGAACAGGCCGTCGGGGTCCTGGTCGCGGCGGTGGAGGCGGCCGGCGGTCGAGGAGAGGAACTCCTCGACCGCCGGGGCGTCGCCCGCCAGCCGCAGACGGCTCTCAAGATCCACGACCGACTCCCGGGCTCTAGCCGTTGGTGGTCTCGGTGCGCAGCTTCAGGTGCAGGGCCCTGGCATGCCCGGCCAGCTCGCCCACCGTTGCCTCGGGCGGGACCTCGTGCCCGTCGAAGAACAGGTAGTAGCGGGTGGTGCCGTCGCTGGCGAAGCCGAAGGCGGTGAGGGTGTCGGACAGCACGCTCGCGGCGGTCACCTGCGGGGCGTAGTCGTGCTGGTACGGGTGCCCGGCGAGGGCGGACGTCACCGTGGTCTTGATCTCCTGGGGCTGGGGCATACCGATCTCCTAAGTCGTTCGAGGGTGCTACGGGAGAGCCCTACTGATTCAGCAAAGCGTCACTGAGGCTCCAGTGTGATCACATGAGGTCGATGCAGTCAAGCTTCATCGCCGTATTACTGCGCGCTACGCTGCCCGTATGAGCCCCGACCGGAGCCAGCTCCCCCTCCCGGACCCCGAAACGACCGGACCGGACGCTGTCGAGCAGTTCGACATCGCCGAACTCGGACGCCTCCTGAAGGAGCACCGCGGCCCCCTCTCTCTCCGGCAGGCCGCCGCCGAAGCCGGCGTCAGCTTCAGCACCCTCACCCGGGTCGAAGCGGGCGCCCAGCCTGACCTCGCCACCTTCACCCGCCTCTGCGCCTGGCTCGGCGTCTCCCCGAGCCGCTTCTTCACCTCGACCGCCACCCGCCAGATCTCGCCCCTCGATCAGGCCATCACCCACCTCCACGCAGACCCCCGGCTCACCGACGACGCGGCGAGCAAGATCAGCTCCGTTCTGCGCGACCTCTACGACGCCCTCGCGAAGGAGGCGGTCCCCGCCGTACCCGCCCTTGCCTGCCACCTCCGGGCTGCCTCGGTGCTGCGCCCTGGCGTCCCCCAACGGCTCGCCGACCTACTCACCGACATGAACACCGAACTCGAACGACTCGTCGAAGCAGGCGAACTGTGACCCTCCCCCGAGGCTTCAAGGCCAACGCCGAACGAGAAGCCCTCCGACTGCGCCGCGAACTTGACCTCAGCGACACCGATGCCCTGAACGTCGACGAGCTCGCCGACCACCTCAAGGTCAAGATCGTCAGCGCCGAGAGGCTCGTCAGCCGCACCCGCCTCGAAGAACTCGAACGGGTCCAGGCGTACGCCTTCTCCGCCGCTACCTTCCAGGTCTCCGGCAGAAACATCGTCGTCACCAACCCGCTCCGGACGCTGGGTCGCAGGGCCAGCGACGTGGCTCACGAGCTCTCCCACCTCGTCTTGAAGCATGACCTCACCGAGATCCGCGAAGTCAATGGCATGCCCTTCAGGACCTGCCGCCCGGACGAGGAAGAACAAGCCACTGCGTTTGGCGGAACACTCATGCTTCCCCGCCCCCTGCTGCTCGGCGCAGTCCGCCGCCAGTGGGGGCCGGCGCAGATCGCCGAACATTACGGAGTGACCGAAGAGATGGCCCGGTACCGGTACAACACCACTGGGGTAGCCAAACAGGTCCGAGGCCGCTGACGGCGGTCGGTCTGCCGCTTACCGCCGGGATGTGGCGCGGGGCGGGCACGTCCCGCAGCACATCCGCCCACGACTCGCTCGACTCGCGCAGGCCCTCGGCCAGCGCGATCAGGTCCTTGGAGCCGTCCAGGCGCATCAGCACCAGCACGCAAGGTCCACCTGGCCCAGGCGGACCTTGAAACACATACGATCGGCCCATACGGAGACGTAGTCGGCCGGCGACAGGTCGCGGGTCTAGAAGGCAGCGTGGTCATCGCCCCACGACAGCCGAGGAACTGCTCCGACGCGGGCACGAAGTCCCCGGACTACAGGCCGTGCAGATAAAGCAGCGGCAGCACCTCGGAGATCTTCGGCGACTTGCGGCACCTCAGCGGCAGAATCTTCGAGGAGATCCGCTTACGCTCGCCGGTGGTGGCATCGACGCGCTTGTCGTTCATCCGCGGCGCGGCGACCTCCACCAGCCGCACCCACACCTGGCAAGCCGCCATCAACGTACTGGCCAGCTACTGCGGCAATCGAATCGACCTCGGCGGATTCCACCTGAACACCGCGAGTGACCCACCGAAACTAAACCAGAGGAACCGCAACGCAGGTGCACATACAGAAACCGAGACGATCCCCATCCTGGGCGACCGACCACCCCGGGGGACGCCCGGCCAGAGCGCGCTTCAGATACGGCTGGGCATTGCGACATCCTTCCAGCCCACCTCTCAGCGATCCAGATCAGGTGTCTCCCAACCCGCAGCAGTCCCCACCCCGAAAACTTGGATAACCACTTTGTGGTTGACCCCGCCAAGTTCGATTTCTACTCAATGGACTACGACCGGGTGGTCGGTGGGGACCAGCTCGGGCGCACGCTCGCTGAGGAGGTCCTCCGGGCAGGTACGGACTTTGACGGAAGCGAGCGCTCGCCGATGCGCAACGCGGAAGCCCGCGTGGCCCTCGAAGTGGCGGCAGCGAGTGAGGGCGACTTGGAACAGGCGCTCCTCATGGGAGTGCCTGCACTCCAAGGCCACCGGCAATCGGTGCCGCTCATCACGACCAGCCGCGAACTCACTGCCGAAATGAGTCGCCGATACAGCCGAAACCAGGGGCACGGGACTACCTCGGGCGCCTCCATGCTCTTGGGCAGGAGAAACCCGGCTTCCTGCCGCAGTGATCTCCGTGGTCAAGGTTCGACAGGCCAAAGGCGGCGCATCAACCGCCTCTGGTGTCGACGATGCCGTAATGCGGTGCCGTTCATGTGCGCTTGGGCTTCGAGCGTGAACCTGTGGATGGCGCCCTCAAGCCGACGACACTCGTCGTGAACTGTCATCGGCCGCCCATGGATTCGAGACATGGTGCCTGCATGTTCCGGCGTCGCCGTCAGGAGCATGCGCGTCGATTTGGCGTGTTGATCGATGAGGAGGGCGGCATAGGCGAGCTCGTCAGGTCCTTCAAGGAACACCAAGGCGGCTGGTTCGTCCAAAGGATTAGCTCGGGCGGTGGCTGCGATCGCCTCGCGCCGCTGCTCCTCCTCTGCAGGGCTAAGCGGCTCGCCGGCAGCGCGCGCCAGTTGTATCTCCGTGGCGTGAGCGAGAGCCTCCGCAATGTCCGCCTTGTGCCGCCGGGCCGCTGTGAGAAATGCGGCATAGACCTCGCGCTGTTGCTGGCGGCGGACAGCGTCCACGCTCCCGCGCCTCTGGGCGCTCCCCGCGGCGTAAGCCGCTGCGGCGGCCAAAATGGCGGTGGGGGTGGTGATGAGCGCGGCTGTGACGGCGGGATCCATGACAGGTGATGATGCCGCACGGCCATGGCCATGGGAAAAACATGCTCAGAGCCCCATGGGAGAGGTTCGATCGGGCCGTCTGTGGGCCGTGCGAGGCTAGCCGATGACGACAGACCGTTCGGCCGATAGCTGATCCCGGGGTCCTCTATCGAGTCTTCCCAGCGCGGGAGACGGTTGCATCAGTCCCAGAAGAGCTGTTCTCGCCGTTAGCGCGCCTTCCGGTACCTCTCATCCGAACGAGGGGTCGTCTCAGCAGCCGCGAATTCCCGCAGGGGCAGCGGGCATTGTCGCCGAGGGCAGCGCACCCAGGGAACGGCGGGAGGCTACATGGAACAGGCCCTCAACGAGCGGCAGCAGGCCGTGCTCGACTGGGTGGGCCAAGGGTGTCCCGACGGAGCCTGGCCGGACAGTACGTACAAGACCAGCGGACAGGCCCTGCAGAACCGAGGGCTCATCAAAATCACCAAACGCCGCGGGCATTGGAGCGCCCACCTCACCGAGAAGGGGCGGCAGCATCTCACCGAACGCGGCATCCGCCCCGTGGAGCAGAGCACCCGACCGCCACAACGGCCCGCCCGAAAACCGGCACTACCGCGCCCCAGAGCCGTGCCGAAGGCCCGTAAGAACTACGCGGACCAACTACTCGAAGAACTGGCCGCTGCGAACGACGGCTGTCTCATCAAGCCCATCGAATCCGGCCCGCACGCGGTGAATTGGGCGTCACGCGTCAGTGCCGCCCGCAAGTCCGGCAAGATCCCCCAGACGCAGGAACTCTACGGATACCGCACCCACCGCGGCTACGAGATCAAGCTGGTCGACATCCCTGCCTGGCGCCTCGCGGAACTCACCCCGCTCCATGTGGCAGCCAGACTCACCAAACCCCATGCCGTCGTGGCCGCCCTCCAAAAGCAGCCGCAGCCCATGGGCCTGACCAAACCCCTCCAGGGCCGAGCCCTGCGCATCATCCAGACCCTCATCACCGCCACCGAAGCACAAGGCCACAAGGCCGCGCTCGGAACCACACAAGGCGCACCCCCGCCCCATCGGCGCCGTAAGGCGCAACCGCACTTCACCATCACCGCCCAAGGCGAAAGTGTCGGATTCCTCGTCCTTCAAGAACAGGACCGCATCGAACACGTCCCCACGGACAAGGAACTCGTCGACGCCAAGAAGTACTCATGGATGCGCATCGCCCGCTTCGACTACACCCCCTCCAGCCGCCTGCGTTTCATGCTCCGCGGCGGCAGCCCGCACCGAGCCAGCGAATGGACCGACCTCCCCGACCGGCCTCTGGAAGAACAACTCGCCGAGATCGTGCAAGAGGTCGGCCTCCGCGGCGAAGCCGCGGAACGTAAACGCCTTGCAGACCAGCAAGCCAGAGAGGTACAGCAAAAGCGCTGGGAAGCCGCCATGCAGGAAGCCCGCGCCACCTACGCCCACGCCTACCGCGTCAAGCACCTCGGGGAACAGGCAGACGCCTGGTACCAAGCCAGCCGCCTGACCGAATACATCGCAGCAGTGCGCGACCACGCCACATCACTGCCGCCCGGGCAGGAGCGGACCGAGATCGAGGCGTGGCTCGTGTTCGCGGACGCGCACCTCCAACACCTCACCGAATCGATCTCAGCGCCGAAACTGCCCACGCCGCCGAAGCCCAGCGGCGACGACCTCAAGCCCTTCCTTCGCCACTGGAGCCCCTACGGGCCCCGCTCCTACTGAGTCTTGGCTCCGTCCGCGACCTACGGAACTCACCAAGAGACGGAAGAGCGGCAACATAGCGGCGGATCGCCGGTTACCGAAACCGGTGATCCGCCGAATGCCGGTAGCTCCACCGCCACTCACTGACCAACCGTCGAAAGGCAGAAAGGGGACCAGGAGAAATCACACCGCCACGAGCCGGACCCTCTCGCCGCACAGCTTGGCCATGTCGTCAATATCGGACGTCAGCATGACCACGGGGCGGTGCTGTCGCAGCGCGGCCTCGGCGACGGCCGCATCGATCGCGTACTTGTGTCCGTGCAACCCGGCATTCATCAGCAACTTCGAGGCCGCCCTCGCCTCCTCGTCACCGACTGGAACGACCCGCAGCCCGGAAAGCACCCAGTTCAGGCGGGACTTGTTCGTACGAGCGTGGACGGCTTCGATGATGGCGAGCGCACTGATCACGACCTCCATGCCGCGCGAGCGCGCCTCAGCGATCAAAGCCACCACCTGCTCGTCGTCGGCGAGCAGCTTCGAGAGTCCCTCGCTGTCGAGGACCAGCGTCCCCTCGTGACTCAACCTGCGGCGGGCCACTCTGCCTCCTCGGCGAACACCTCGTCGAAGACCTGCCGCGCCCGCTGGCGAGCCGGCTCGGAAACCGACCCCTTGCGGCTCTCGTAGTCCGCCAAGTACTCGTCCAGGACCTGCCCACGCAGCTCACGCTCGACCGCCTCAGCGATGAACGCGGAGAACTCCCGCTTGCCCACCCGCGCCCGGATTGCCTCCGCGGTCCCCTCCGGCAGCGACAGGCTCACCCGCGTCGCCGGGCCTTCCCCGATGCTGTACGTCGTCTCACCCATACGTCGAGTGTGTCAAACGAGTAGGAAAAGCGCCACGGATCGAATCTGCACGGGCCCCGGAGTCGTGGAGAAGTCGTGGAATGGAGCCCCACCTGCCCGCCTGTCGCATCGGGAGATCGCTGCCCGAAACCCAGCACGGGCGTTCTCATCCCCTCCCAGCACGATCCCAGCACGGTAGGGATGAGCAGGAGTGATGACAGATGACGAGGGGTCAGCTATCCCAGCACCATCCCAGCACGGGAAAAACTGAGGGCCCGACCCCGAAGAGTCGGACCCTCTCCGACCTGTATGTTTGCCAGATCAGCGAAGTGGTGATAAGTCACCCGCTACACGTTGAAGCGGAACTCCACGACGTCCCCGTCCTGCATGACGTAGTCCTTGCCCTCCATGCGGGCCTTGCCCTTGGCGCGGGCCTCGGCGACGGAGCCGGTTTCGACGAGGTCTTCGAAGGAGATGACCTCGGCCTTGATGAAGCCCTTCTGGAAGTCGGTGTGGATGACACCGGCGGCCTCGGGGGCGGTGGCGCCCTTCTTGATGGTCCAGGCGCGGGACTCCTTGGGGCCGGCCGTGAGGTAGGTCTGCAGGCCGAGGGTCCGGAAGCCGACGTGGGCGAGGGTGGCGAGGCCGGGCTCCTCGGCGCCGACGGACTGGAGGAGCTCCAGGGCGTCCTCCTCGTCGAGCTCGGCGAGGTCCTGCTCCAGCTTGGCGTTGAGGAAGATCGCCTCGGCGGGGGCGACCAGTGCGCGCTGCTCGTCCTTGAAGGTGTCGTCGGTCAGCTCGTCCTCGTCGACGTTGAAGACGTAGAGGAACGGCTTGGTCGTGAGGAGGTGCAGGTCGTGGAGGAGTTCCGCGCGCTCGCTGCCCTGGACGATGCCGTGTGCGAAGAGCGTGTCGCCCTTCTCCAGGATGTCCTTGGCCTCCTCGACGGCCTTGACCTTCGGAGCGATGTCCTTCTTGATCCGCGACTCCTTCTGGAGGCGCGGCAGGACCTTCTCGATCGTCTGGAGGTCGGCGAGGATCAGCTCGGTGTTGATGGTCTCGATGTCGTCCTTCGGCGAGACCTTGCCATCGACGTGGACGACGTTCTCGTCCTTGAAGGCGCGGATGACCTGGCAGATCGCGTCGGACTCGCGGATGTTCGCGAGGAACTTGTTGCCCAGGCCCTCACCCTCGCTCGCGCCGCGCACGATGCCCGCGATGTCGACGAAGTCGACGGTCGCCGGGAGGATCCGCTGGGAAGCAAAGATCTCGGCCAACTTGTCGAGGCGGGGGTCGGGGACGCCGACCACGCCCACGTTGGGCTCGATCGTGGCGAACGGGTAGTTGGCCGCCAGCACGTCGTTCTTGGTCAGGGCGTTGAACAGGGTCGACTTGCCGACATTCGGCAGACCGACGATTCCGATCGTGAGCGACACGTTGCGACTTCCCGTAGTGAGAGGGCCAGGGGGCCAGAGGGCTGGCCGATCCCCCAGTTTACGGCGTGCCCGGCGCCCCCACAGCGCCCCGTCGAACGCTTGGCCAAGCTCTGTCCCTCGGCGTGTCCGAGACCCCATTCGGCACATAAACCGACCTAAGTTGGTGGGGTGGAGCAACACAGGACGCGACCCCCGCAGCCCGGAACGCGACGCGACGGACGGCCTCCCCTGCCCCCGCAGGCGGGGCGGGGCGGCGCGAGAGGCGGCGGACCGGTGCGGGCGGGTGCGGGCGGTGCCGCGAAGCGGCCCGCTCCCCGCCCCGGTCAGCCCGGTCGCTCCGCACGCCCCGCACAGCCCGGGCCGCCACGGCGGCCGTCGGCCGGACAGCAGTCCGCCCCGGCCGTCCTGCGGACGGTACGGAGGCTGCCGAACCCCCGGCTCACCGGTCTGGGCGGCGGGCTGTTCTGCGGACTGCTGATGTTCCTGCTCGGGTGTCTCGACCAGTTGCTGTTCGGCTCGTCGCTCACCGTGTACGCCGTGCTGTTCCTGCCGGTGTGTGTGCTGACGGCCATCTGGATCCGGCGGGCCGACCTGCTGACGGCGCCGGTCGTCGTGCCGATCGCCTTCGCCGTGGGGCTGCTGCCCGTGGCCGGCGGCGGTGACGGACTCAGCGGCTGGCTGATGGGCCTGCTCACCGCCCTCGCCACCCAGGCGGGCTGGCTGTACGGCGGCACGCTCGTCGCCGGCCTGATCGCGACCGTCCGCAAGGTCCGCCTGATGAACCACCAGCGAGCTCGGGCCGCCCGCTAGCCCGCGCTCGGCTAGCCGTGCTCCGCCGCCCGCATCGCCGCCCCCACGATCCCGGCGTTGTTCAGCAGCTGCGCCGGGACGATCTCCGCCTTGATGCCCTCGATGTGGGGCAGGAACTTGTGGGACTTGCGGCTGATGCCGCCGCCGATGATGAAGAGTTCGGGCGAGAACAGCATCTCCACGTGGGCGAGGTATTTCTGGACGCGGTGCGCCCAGTGCTCCCACGTCAGCTCCTCGTCCTCCTTGGCCTTGTTGGACGCGCGCTTCTCCGCGTCGTGGCCGTGCAGCTCCAGGTGGCCGAGCTCGGTGTTGGGGACGAGGGCGCCGTCGACGAAGAGGGCGCTGCCGATGCCGGTGCCGAAGGTGAGGAGGACGACCGTGCCGCGGCGGTCCTTGCCGGCCCCGAAGTGCATCTCCGCGACGCCCGCCGCGTCCGCGTCGTTGACCACCGTCACCGGCAGGCCGCCCAGGCGCTCGCTGAACAACGCGCGCGCGTCCGTGTCGATCCAGCTCTTGTCCACGTTCGCCGCGGTGCGGATCGTGGACCCGCCGGTGACCACGCCCGGGAAGGTCAGCCCGACCGGTCCCGTCCAGCCGTAGTGCTCGACGACCTGCTTCACGCCGTCGGCCACGCCGTCGGGCGTCGCCGGGTGCGGGGTCAGCACCTTGAAGCGCTCCTGAGCCAGGTCCCCTCTGTCCAGGTCCACAGGGGCGCCCTTGATCCCGGAACCGCCGATGTCCACACCGAAGATCTGCATGGCCCTACGTTACGACGGACGACGGACAGTCACTCCGCGGGGGCGTCCGCCGCCCCCGCCCCGCCTCGCTCGGCGCCCAGTGCGGTCGCTTCGTCGCGCAGATCGCGGCGCAGTTCCTTGGGCAGCGAGAAGGTGATGGACTCCTCGGCCGCCTTCACGAGTTCGACGTCCTCGTAGCCGCGGCCGGCGAGCCACTCGAGGACCTGCTCGACCAGCACCTCCGGCACGGAGGCGCCCGAGGTGACGCCGACCGTGGTCACGCCATCGAGCCACGCCTCGTCGATCTCGCTCGCGAAGTCCACGAGGTACGCCTCGCGCGCGCCGGCGAGCTTGGCCACCTCGACGAGCCGCTTGGAGTTGGAGGAGTTGCGGGAGCCGACCACGATCACCAGCTCGGCCTGGGCGCCCATCTGCTTCACGGCGAGCTGACGGTTCTGCGTGGCGTAGCAGATGTCGTCGCTGGGCGGGGAGATGAGCTGCGGGAACTTGTCCTTCAGGGCGTCGACGGTCTCCATGGTCTCGTCGACGGAGAGCGTGGTCTGGGAGAGCCAGACGACCTTGGACGGGTCGCGGACCTCGACCTTGGCGACGTCCGAGGGGCCGTCGACGAGCTGGATGTGGTCCGGGGCCTCACCGGAGGTGCCGATGACCTCCTCGTGACCCTCGTGACCGATCAGCAGGATGTCGTAGTCCTCGTTCGCGAAGCGGACGGCTTCCTTGTGGACCTTGGTGACCAGCGGGCAGGTGGCGTCGATGGTGGCGAGCCGGCCGCGCGCGGCCTCCTCGTGGACGACGGGGGCGACGCCGTGCGCCGAGAACATGACGATGTTCCCGGGCGGCACCTCCTCGGTCCGCTCCACGAAAACGGCACCCTTCTTCTCCAGGGTCTGCACGACGTACTTGTTGTGCACGATCTCGTGGCGGACGTAGACCGGGGCTCCGTACTGCTCGAGGGCTTTCTCGACGGCGATCACGGCGCGGTCCACACCCGCGCAGTAGCCACGGGGAGCGGCGAGAAGGACACGGCGGCCAGGCGAAGCAGTCATGCACCCCATCGTAAGGCCGCGTCGGAGGCGTCAGAGTTCGCGTCGTCGGGGAGACCGACCGGGGCGAGTGGCCCGGCCGGGATGTCAGTCCCGGCCGTTACCCTCGCGGCATGGCTGTCAATACGTCGCCCGAAACGCCCCTGCCCGTCGGTGAGGTTTCGCGGCTGATCGGGGGGTGGATCGACCGGCTGGGTGCGGTGTGGGTGGAGGGGCAGATCACTCAGTTGTCGCGGCGGCCGGGGGCGGGGGTCGTGTTTCTGACGTTGCGGGATCCGTCGTACGACATCTCCGTGAGCGTCACCTGTTTCCGGCAGGTGTTCGACGCGGTCGCGGATGTGGTCGGCGAGGGTGCCCGGGTCGTCGTGCACGCGAAGCCGGAGTGGTACGCGCCTCGGGGGCAGCTGTCGTTGCGGGCCGTGGAGATAAAGCCCGTCGGGGTGGGCGAGCTGCTCGCGCGGCTGGAGCAGTTGAAGAAGTCCCTCGCCGCGGAGGGGCTGTTCGCGGCGGAGCGGAAGAAGCGGTTGCCGTTCCTGCCGCAGCTCGTCGGGCTGGTCTGCGGCCGCGCCTCCGCGGCGGAGCGGGACGTGCTGGAGAACGCCCGGCACCGCTGGCCCGCCGTCCGTTTCGAGGTGCGCAACGTGCCGGTGCAGGGGGTGCACGCCGTGCCGCAGGTGGTGCAGGCCGTGAAGGACCTCGACGCGATCGACGACGTGGACGTGATCATCGTCGCGCGGGGCGGCGGAAGCGTGGAGGATCTGCTGCCGTTCTCCGACGAGCAGCTGGTGCGGGCGGTCGCCGCCTGTCGTACGCCCGTCGTGTCAGCCATCGGGCACGAGCCGGACACGCCGCTCCTCGACTACGTCGCCGACCTGCGCGCCTCGACGCCCACGGACGCCGCGAAGAAGGTCGTACCGGACGTGGGCGAGGAGTACGAGCGGGTGCGGATGCTGCGGGACCGGGCGCGGCGGTGTGTGGGGGCGTTCGTGGAGCGGGAGGAGCGTGGGCTGGCCCATGCGCTCGCCCGGCCGGCGATAGAGGATCCGCACCGGATGATCGACGAGCGTGCCGATCACGTGGCGTCGCTGACGGAGCGCGCCCGGCGGTGTCTGGGCCACGCCCTCGACCGCGCCGACTCCGAGCTGACGCACACGCACGCGCGCGTGGTGGCCCTCTCCCCCGCGGCGACCCTGAAGCGGGGGTACGCGGTGCTGCAGAAGGCGGACGGGCATGTGGTCCGGGATCCGGGCGAGGTGACGGCGGACGAGGCGCTGCGCGCCCGGGTCGCCGAGGGCGAGTTCTCCGTACGAGTCGATGTCTAGGGTGGGTGGATGACCAGCAAGGTGGATGAGGCGCTCGGCTACGAGCAGGCGCGCGACGAGCTGATCGAGGTCGTACGGCGGCTGGAGGCGGGCGGTACGACGCTGGAGGAGTCCCTGGCTCTGTGGGAGCGCGGGGAGGAGCTGGCCAAGGTGTGCCGGCGGTGGCTCGAAGGAGCGCGGGCACGGCTGGACGCGGCGCTGGCCGAGGAGGCCGAGGAAGAGGGCGACGCCGGGGGCGAGTAGTTGGACGACCGGGGTGTGTGAGGCGAGTCACCACACCCCGGTATTTGTTGAAGGTTGAACTTCCATTGTCGTACGGTCGCTGTCGTCAGCCGGCCCGGCGTTCCGGATCCGGACGCGCACCAGAGGAAGTTCACGCCATGTCTCTCGCTCTTGACCCCGCCGCCCAGGACCTGCTCTTCCGCGAGGCCCGCACCGCCAACACCTTCACCGACGAGCCGGTGACCGACGAGCAGGTGCAGGCGATCTACGACCTGGTCAAGTTCGGCCCCACCGCTTTCAACCAGACGCCGCTGCGCATCACCCTGGTCCGCTCCGCCGAGGCCCGCGAGCGCCTGGTGCCGCACATGGCCGAGGGCAACCAGCCGAAGACGGCCTCCGCCCCGCTGGTCGCGATCCTCTCCGCGGACAACGAGTTCCACGAGGAGCTGCCGGCCCTCTTCCCGGCCTTCCCGCAGGCCAAGGACCTCTTCTTCGCCGAGCGCGCCGCCCGCGAGGGCTCCGCCACGCTGAACGCCGCCCTCCAGGCCGCGTACTTCATCGTCGGCGTCCGCGCCGCCGGCCTGGCCGCCGGCCCGATGACCGGCTTCGACGCCGAGGGCATCCGCAAGGAGTTCCTGGACGACGACCACTCCCCTCTGATCGTCGTCAACATCGGCAAGCCGGGCGAGAACGCCTCCTACCCGCGCTCCCCGCGTCTGGCGTACGACGAGGTCGTCACCACCGTCTGATCCGCGGTACCGACCGCAGCGCGCAGCGCAACGCGGCACAAACGCAGCGCAGCGCGACGGCAAGAGGAAAGGCCCCCGGTTCACCGCCGGGGGCCTTCGTCATGTCGCTGAGCGACCGCTCTCGGGCGGTCAGGCCGTCTTCAGCGCCTCGACCATCTCCGTCAGCCGTGCGAACGACGCCGTGCCCGCCACCACCGTCGTCGAGCCCTCCGTGTCCTTCAGGACGAGGGCGTCGTAGCGGCCGCCGGTGTAGTGGGTCCACGTCCGGCCACCGATCTCCTCGGTGGTCTTCGTCTCCCGCGCGCCCTGGCTCGCCTCGTCGATGAACGTGGAACGCTTCTGAGTGGACTGCTCGATCGCGACGTACTCACCGTCGGGGGCACTGAAGCCGAGGTGCCAGGCGTCGAAGTCGTCGCCCTTGAAGCGGACGGAGGTCGCCTTCCACTCGACGGGCAGGCCCTCCGGTGCGGCCACCGGGTACGACGCCGCGCGGCGCGCCGTGAGGAGCTCCACGCGGTAGTCCACCCGCTTGGTGTTGGGAGGGTGATCGTCGTGCGGGATGAAGAGGTACATCACCCAGCCCGCGACCAGGATCAGGCCCAGGGAGAGGACCATGTCCCGGACCGTCTTCTGCTTGCCGTTCGAACCTGCCACGCCCCCTATCGTCGCAGGTGCCCGGGCTGCTCATCCGTGGGGTCCCCTGCTCATTTTGTCGACCTGACGATAGAGTCGGGCACAACACCCTCATCCGGCCGTCGTCGTATCAGAAAGGTGCGCTCCGATGACCGAGCATCATTCCTTGCCGTCCGAGCTCGATGTCCCCTCCGAAGCCCCCGACCGCAACCTCGCCCTGGAACTGGTGCGGGTCACCGAGGCCGCCGCCATGGCCGCAGGGCGCTGGGTCGGGCGCGGTGACAAGAACGGCGCCGACGGCGCCGCCGTACGTGCCATGCGCACCCTCGTCTCCACCGTCTCCATGAACGGCGTCGTCGTCATCGGGGAGGGCGAGAAGGACGAGGCCCCGATGCTCTTCAACGGCGAGCAGGTCGGCGACGGCACCGGGCCGGAATGCGACATCGCCGTCGACCCCATCGACGGCACCACGCTGACCGCGAAGGGCATGCCCAACGCCATCGCCGTCCTGGCCGCCGCCGAGCGCGGCTCCATGTTCGACCCGTCCGCCGTCTTCTACATGGACAAGCTGGTCACGGGCCCCGACGCGGCCGACTTCGTCGACATCGACGCCCCGGTGTCCGTGAACATCCGCCGGGTCGCCAAGGCCAAGCGGGCCACGCCCGAGGACGTCACCGTCGTCATCCTCGACCGGCCGCGCCACGCGGGCATCATCGACGAGATCCGCGAGACCGGCGCGCGTATCAAGCTGATCTCCGACGGCGATGTGGCCGGGTCGATCCTGGCGCTGCGCGAGGGCACGGGCGTCGACCTGCTGCTGGGGATCGGCGGCACACCGGAGGGCATCATCTCCGCCTGTGCCGTGAAGTGCCTTGGCGGAACGATTCAGGGCAAGCTGTGGCCCAAGGACGACGAGGAGCGGCAGCGGGCGATCGACGCGGGGCACGATCTCGGGCGGGTGCTCAACACGGAGGACCTGGTGACCGGCGAGAACGTGTTCTTCGTCGCCACCGGGATCACCGATGGCGAGCTGCTTCGTGGCGTTCGGTATCGGTCGGAGACCGCGACCACCGACTCGATCGTCATGCGGTCCCGGTCCGGCACGGTTCGGCGGATCGATTCCGAGCACCGGCTCAGCAAGCTGCGGGCGTACAGCGCGGTTGACTTCGATCGCGCGAAGTAGCTTCGCGGGAGCAGCAGGGGGTGCTGATCGTGCGCGGCTGCGGGTCGTGTGTGGCCGGTCGCGCAGTTCCCCGCGCCCCCGGGTCGGCCACCTTCCCGCTTCCTTGAAAGTTCCCGAAAATGGGGCGCCCCCGGTGCGGAGGGGACGCCCCTTCGGCGTTTGCGGTCAGCCCGCTATGCGGTCCGCCGGCCTCGCCGCCTTCTTCAACTCGAGGTCTCGGCGGCGGCGCCGGGCCAGGACCACTCGGCGTTCGGCGGCGGTGAGGCCGCCCCAGACGCCGTAGGGCTCGGGCTGGAGCAGGGCGTGCTCGCGGCACTCGACCATCACCGGACACCGGGCGCAGACCCGCTTGGCGGCCTCCTCGCGGGAGAGCCGGGCGGCGGTGGGCTCCTTGGAGGGGGCGAAGAAGAGGCCGGCCTCGTCGCGTCGGCACACTGCCTCGGTGTGCCAGGGGGCGTCTTGGTCCCTTTCTCGCGCTGGCACCCGCTGGGCCGGAACAGCGGCTACCTGCAGGGACGAATGCGGCGGTTGCAGCACGGTCTACTCCTGACGACGGCTTCGCGAGCGAGAGACGATGCAGCAAGCCCTACCCGCTGTGCGCGCGCCTATGCACTGAGTTCCCAACCGCTGGTTTCCGGCGGGTTCCGCGCGGTCGCACGGGCCGGAAGGGGGCGGACCGCACGATTTCGGAAAAGGCTGGATTCACAACCGTCAACGGTCCAGGTGCTTGTGCAAACTCCTGTCGACCTTGCGCTGAACGCGATCGAGCATGTCCGCGACGAGCCTGCCGCGCTTCGGCCTGCCTTCGATGTTGCCCAGTACGGCCCAGCCGTCGAGATAGACGACCGGGGCGTCCGGGTCGGGCGCGTCGATGGTGTCGACCTCGAAGTTGCCCAGGACTCCGCCGCCGGTACCGCGCAGCGACACGTTCTCCGGGACGCGCACCTCGATGTTGCCGAAGACGGAGATCGCCTTGATCACGACCTGCTGGTATTCGAACAGCGCCTCGCTGAGATCGATCTCGACGCTGCCGAAGATCGCGTACGCGTGGATGCGGCGCCCGGCGCGCCAGCGGCCCTTGCGCATCGCGCTGCTGAAGACCGCCACCACGTTCTCGTCGGGGTCGGCCGGTATCGCGCCGGCCGTGGGGCGGTGGGGCGCGGCGGTGTACGCCGGGGTCGCGCGCTGGGCGACGGGCAGGTCCCGTACGAACACCTCCAGCTCACCGACCGTCTTGGCGGCCAGCACGCCCTCGACGCGCTCGGCGTGCTCCTCGGCGGTCAGGCGGCCCTCGGCGACGGCGTCGCGCAGGATGTCGGCGATGCGGTCACGGTCGGCGTCCGACGCGCGCAGTTCCGAGGGGAGCACCGCCATGTCCTGCTGCTGGGCTTGCTTCTGAAGGTCCACGACAGCAGCGTACCGAAACGCGATAGATCGCGACTAGGGCTGTGGATGACTCGAAGTGGACAACTCCACGGCCTCGAACTGAGCCTTACCTCACAAGCTCCCCGTCGGCGGCAGGTTCTACGCTGGTGAGCGCCCGTCGGCGCCGACGGGCCGCCGTCTGTCGAGTGAGGAATGGGCGAAGATGCCTGAGTTCGAGTACACCGATCTGCTCCCCATGGGAGAGGACACCACCCCCTACCGGCTGGTGACCTCCGAGGGTGTCTCCACCTTCGAAGCCGACGGGCGCACGTTCCTCAAGGTCGAGCCGGAGGCGCTGCGCAAGCTCGCCGAGGAGGCCGTCCACGACATCCAGCACTACCTGCGCCCGGCTCACCTCGCCCAGCTGCGCCGCATCATCGACGACCCCGAGGCGTCCAGCAACGACAAGTTCGTCGCCCTGGACCTGCTGAAGAACGCGAACATCGCGGCCGCGGGCGTGCTCCCCATGTGCCAGGACACCGGCACCGCGATCGTGATGGGCAAGCGCGGACAGAACGTGCTGACCCAGGGCGGCGACGAGGAGGCCCTCAGCCGCGGGATCTACGACGCGTACCTGAACCTCAACCTGCGCTACTCGCAGATGGCTCCGCTCACCATGTGGGAGGAGAAGAACACCGGCTCCAACCTCCCCGCCCAGATCGAGCTGTACGCCACCGACGGCGGCGCGTACAAGTTCCTGTTCATGGCGAAGGGCGGCGGCTCCGCCAACAAGTCGTTCCTGTACCAGGAGACGAAGGCCGTCCTGAACGAGGCCTCCATGATGAAGTTCCTGGAGGAGAAGATCCGTTCGCTGGGGACGGCCGCCTGCCCGCCGTACCACCTGGCGATCGTCGTCGGCGGTACGAGCGCCGAGTACGCCCTGAAGACGGCGAAGTACGCCTCCGCGCACTACCTGGACGAGATCCCGGCCGATGGCTCGCCCCTCGGTCACGGCTTCCGGGACAAGGAGCTGGAGGAGAAGGTCTTCGAGCTGACGCAGAAGATCGGGATCGGCGCGCAGTTCGGCGGCAAGTACTTCTGCCACGACGTGCGGGTCGTCCGGCTCCCCCGCCACGGCGCCTCCTGCCCCGTCGCCATCGCCGTGTCGTGCTCCGCCGACCGGCAGGCCGTCGCGAAGATCACCGCCGAGGGCGTGTTCCTGGAGCAGCTGGAGACGGACCCGGCGCGCTTCCTGCCGGACACCACGGACGAGCACCTCGACGAGGCCGGCGCCCGCGGCGAAGCCGCTGATCGGCGGAGTGTGAAGATCGACCTGAACCAGCCGATGGACGCCATCCTCGCCGAGCTGACCAAGTACCCGGTGAAGACCCGTCTGTCGCTGACCGGCCCGCTGGTCGTGGCCCGTGACATCGCGCACGCCAAGATCAAGGAGCGGCTGGACGCGGGCGAGGAGATGCCGCAGTACCTGAAGGACCACCCGGTGTACTACGCCGGGCCGGCGAAGACCCCCGAGGGCTACGCGTCGGGTTCGTTCGGTCCGACGACCGCCGGGCGCATGGACTCCTACGTCGAGCAGTTCCAGGCCGCGGGCGGCTCGAAGGTGATGCTGGCGAAGGGCAACCGCTCGCAGCAGGTCACGGACGCGTGCGGCACGCACGGCGGTTTCTACCTCGGCTCCATCGGCGGTCCCGCCGCCCGTCTCGCCCAGGACTGCATCAAGAAGGTCGAGGTCGTCGAGTACGAGGAACTCGGCATGGAGGCCGTCTGGAAGATCGAGGTCGAGGACTTCCCGGCGTTCGTGGTCGTCGACGACAAGGGCAACGACTTCTTCAAGGACCCGGCGCCCGCGCCGACGTTCACGAGCATCCCGGTGCGAGGGCCTGGGCTCGCGTAGTACTCGCGTGACGATTCGCCTCCACGGGGAACAGTGATCGCATCGCGAGTGCTGTGAGACGTGGAGGTGATCGTCGATGACCGACGAGCAGGACAAGGCGGCCGAGTACCGCATCGAGCACGACTCCATGGGCGAGGTCCGCGTCCCCGCGCACGCCAAGTGGCGCGCGCAGACGCAACGCGCCGTCGAGAACTTCCCCGTGTCGGGGCAGCGTCTCGAACGGGCCCACATCGAGGCCCTCGGCCGGATCAAGGCCGCCGCCGCGAAGGTGAACGCGCGGCTCGGCGTGCTCGACAAGGACGTGGCCGAGGCGATCCAGGAGGCGGCCGCCGAGGTCGTCGATGGGCAGTGGGACGAGCACTTCCCCGTGGACGTGTTCCAGACGGGGTCGGGGACCTCGTCGAACATGAACACCAACGAGGTCATCGCCACGCTGGCGAGCGAGCGGCTCGGCCGGGGCGTGCACCCCAACGACCATGTGAACGCCTCGCAGTCCTCCAACGACGTCTTCCCGTCGTCGATCCACATCGCGGCCACCGCCGCCGTCGCCCGTGACCTCGTCCCGGCCCTGGACCAGCTGGCCAACTCCCTCGGGCGCAAGGCCGAGGAGTTCTCCGACGTGGTGAAGTCCGGGCGCACCCACCTCATGGACGCCACGCCGGTGACCCTGGGGCAGGAGTTCGGCGGCTACGCGGCCCAGGTGCGCTACGGCATCGAACGGCTCCAGGCCTCCCTCCCCCGGCTCGCCGAGCTGCCCCTCGGCGGCACGGCGGTCGGCACCGGCATCAACACGCCTCCCGGCTTCTCCGCCGCCGTGATCGAGGAGGTCGCCCGCACCACCGGGCTGCCGCTGACGGAGGCACGCGACCACTTCGAGGCGCAGGGCGCGCGGGACGGCATCGTCGAGACCAGCGGGCAGCTGCGCACGATCGCCGTCGGCCTGACGAAGATCGCCAACGATCTGCGCTGGATGTCCTCCGGCCCCCGCACCGGTCTCGCCGAGATCGCCCTGCCCGACCTGCAGCCGGGGTCCTCGATCATGCCCGGCAAGGTCAACCCCGTCATCCCCGAGGCCGTGCTCATGGTGTGCGCGCAGGTCGTCGGCAACGACGCCACCGTGGCCACCGCCGGTGCCGCCGGGAACTTCGAGCTCAACGTCATGCTCCCGGTGATCGCCAAGAACGTGCTGGAGTCGATCCGGCTGCTCGCCAACGTCTCGCGGCTCCTCGCCGACCGCACCGTCGACGGTGTCACCGCCAACCGCGAGCGGGCCCGTGAGTACGCCGAGTCGTCTCCGTCGGTGGTGACCCCGCTCAACAAGTACATCGGGTACGAGGAGGCCGCGAAGGTGGCCAAGAAGGCCCTCGCCGAGCGCAAAACGATCCGTCAGGTCGTCCTGGACAGCGGGTACGTGGAGCGCGGCGACCTCACCCTCGAACAGCTCGACGAGGCGCTGGATGTCCTGCGGATGACGCGCCCGTAACCGTTTGCGCATTCCGCACGCCCCCGGCGTGAACCGTGACACGCGCCGCAGCGTCATATGGCCATGGCACCTAATATCTGTGCATGGCAGACGGCGGAGCGGTGAGACGGGTGGAAGCGGGTCCTGCGAACCACTGGGCGCCCGGGAGTCGGATCCTGTGGCGGTACCGGGAGAACGCCGGCAAGCGGTTCCACATCGCGCGTCCCGTGACCGTCGTCCGTGACGACGACGAACTGCTCGCCGTATGGCTGGCGCCGGGGACGGAGTGCGTGAAGCCCGTGCTCGCCGACGGTACGTCCGTGCATGTGGAACCGCTGGAGTCGCGCTACACCAAGCCGCGCACCGTGCAGCGGGACCGGTGGTTCGGCACCGGTGTGCTGAAGCTGGCGCGGCCCGGCGAACCGTGGTCGGTGTGGCTGTTCTGGGATCCGGGCTGGCAGTTCAAGAGCTGGTACGTGAATCTTGAGGAGCCGCTGGTCCGTTGGGCGGGCGGGGTCGACTCCGAGGATCACTTTCTGGACATCTCCGTGTACCCGGACCACAGTTGGCACTGGCGCGACGAGGACGAGTTCGCGCAGGCCCAGCGGGACGGACTGGTGGACGAGGAACTCGCCGAGCGGGTGCGCGAGGCGGGGCGGGCCGCGGTGGAGGTGATCCGCGCCTGGGGGCCGCCGTTCTCGGAAGGATGGCAGCACTGGCGCCCGGATTCGTCCTGGGACGTACCGTTGCTTCCGGAGGACTGGGACCGTACGCCCGCGCACGTGTCCTCATGAGACCCTTGATGCGCCCCGGGGCAACAAACGTAGGATCGTCCTCCGCAAGGGCGCACAGCGGCAACTCCCGGAGCAAGCGCCGAGTCTGACCTAATGTCACCGAGGGGCGGCAGGACGTGAGCGACGGGTACGAGGGCAACACCGGTACGGACCACGCCCGGTCCACCGGCGGCACAGGAACAACCTCTGACCACGTGGGAATTCCGTTCCTGGGGCATGTATTCCGGGTATCGGGATTTCTGCGGGACCAACTGCACGCGCGGCGCGCAGCCCCGGACGGACGGATTCGACACGCGTGACGGAGCACCCCATCTCCTACGAACGCCCCGAGGCGGGCGTCGACCCCACGGACCCCCGCGGGGCGCTCCTGCACACCTCCACGCCGGCGCGCGCGCCCGGCGCATCCGCCTTACCACCACAGACCTCGCAGAGCACACAGAGCTCGCAGACCGCACAGGGTTCGCAGAGCGCGCAGGCCCACGCCGGTGAGCCCTCCGGTACGACGACGCCGTGCGGCAAGGGGGTGGACCCGGCCGGCACCGGCCCCGAGCACTCCCAGCCCGCCGCCGTCGCCGAAGCCGACACCCACCGGCCGCGGCCCGCGCCCGAGAGCATCCCGATCCAGCCCGACGGCGCCGAGCAGGGCACCGAGGGCGGAGAGAGCCCACAGGGCGAACCCACCGAACAGGACACACAGGGCGCACAGGGCGCACAGGGCGCACAGGGCGCACAGAACACCCAGGACGGGCGGGACGGACTGATCAGCCAGGACGGGGACGACGGGCAGGAACGGCGCACCGGCCAGGGGGTGGCGCCCGGCCGGCCCACGCCGATGCGCCGGGACGGCGACCGGCTGCGCTTCGTCGGCGCCGCGACCCGGCGGATCGCCCGCGGTATCGACCTGGACGAGATCGTGATGGGGCTGTGCCGGGCCACCGTGCCGACCTTCTCCGACGCGATCCTCGTCTATCTGCGCGACCCGCTGCCGGTCGGCGACGAGCGGCCGACGGGGCCCCTCCTGCTGCGGCTGCGCCGCACCGACCGGATCCCGACGGAGCGGGACACCGAGCTCGGTTTCGCGCTGCCCGCGCCGCATCAGGAGCCGTCCGAGCTGTCGGCCGTCACCGCCGAGCTGTGCGAGGTGCGCAACGGCGGGGCGCTCGCCGAGGTACTGCGCGGGGTGCGCCCGGTCTTCGCCGACTCCCCGGGCGCCCTGGACGCGCTGCCCGAGCTCCTGGGCGACAGCGGCGACTTCGTCGTACCCGAGGGGCAGCGGGCGATCCTCGCGCCGCTGCGCGGCCGGCGCCGTGTCATCGGTGCCGCGGTCTTCCTGCGCCGCCCGGAGCGCATGGCCTTCGAGCCCGACGACCTGCTGGTCGCCGCCCAGCTCGCCACGCACAGCGCGCTCGGCATCGACAAGGCGGTGCTGTACGGGCGTGAGGCGTACATCGCGGACGAGTTGCAGCGCACCATGCTGCCCGAGACCCTGCCCCGGCCGACGGGCGTCCGGCTGGCGTCCCGCTACCTTCCGGCCGCCGAGACAGCGCGCGTCGGCGGCGACTGGTACGACGCCATCCCGCTGCCGGGCAGCCGGGTGGCGCTGGTGGTGGGCGACGTCATGGGCCACTCCATGACGTCCGCGGCGATCATGGGCCAGCTGCGCACGACCGCGCAGACCCTCGCCGGGCTCGACCTGCCGCCGCAGGAGGTGCTGCACCACCTCGACGAGCAGGCCCAGCGCCTCGGCACCGACCGCATGGCGACCTGCCTGTACGCGGTCTACGACCCGGTGTCGCACCGCATCACGATCGCCAACGCCGGCCATCCCCCGCCCGTCCTGCTGCACCTGGGCGGCCGGGCCGAGGTGCTGCGGGTGCCGCCGGGCGCGCCGATCGGGGTGGGCGGTGTCGACTTCGAGGCGGTGGAGCTGGACGCGCCCGCCGGGGCGACGCTGCTGCTGTACACGGACGGGCTCGTGGAGTCGCGTCTGCGGGACGTGTGGACCGGCATAGAGCAGCTGCGCGAGAAGCTGGCCGCCACCGCGCAGCTGACCGGGCCGGACCATCCGCCGCCCCTGGAGGCCCTGTGCGACGAGGTCCTCGACATGCTCGGTCCCGGTGACCGGGACGACGACATCGCGCTGCTCGCCGCGCGGTTCGACGGGATCGCGCCGAGTGATGTGGCGTACTGGTTCCTGGAGCCGGAGGAGATGGCTCCGGGGCGTGCGCGTCGGCTGGCTCGGCGGGCGTTGTCGCGGTGGGGGATGGAGGACCTCAGTGACTCGGTGGAGTTGTTGGTCAGCGAGGTGGTGACCAACGCGGTGCGGTATGCCTCGCGGCCGATCACGTTGCGCTTGTTGCGGACGGATGTGCTGCGGTGCGAGGTCGGTGACGACGTGCCGCAGTTGCCTCGGCTCAGGCAGGCTCGGGCCACCGACGAGGGTGGGCGTGGGCTGTACCTGGTGAATCGGTTGGCCAGGCGGTGGGGGGCCACTCGGCTCAGCACCGGGAAGGTTGTGTGGTTCGAGCTCAACAGATGATGAGACGAACTGAAGCATCAAGGGCGCCCGGTGTTTTCACCGGGCGCCCTTCTCATGTGCTCAGGTCACGGTTGCTCTCTGTCCTGCGGGTCCAGGGGGTCTTCCGGGTCCGAGGGGCTGGGCAGGGACGGGCTCGCCGGTGGGGACGGGGACTGGGACTGGGAGGGCTTCGGCGAGGACTGGGACGGGGACGGTGACCCGGAGGACCGGGACGGCGAGGGGGACGAGGACGACGGAGACGACGAGGGCGTCTCGGACTCCGTGGGCGACTTCGACGGGGACGGCGACGGGGACGGCTTCTGGACCGCGGCACCCTGGTCGGTCTCCAGGTCGAACTTGGTGACCTTGGTCTGGACGCCGAACGTGTACGCCGCCCAGATCTTCGCCGGGTAGCCACCGCCGTTGATGCGGCCCGGGCTCTGGATGAGGCCGGTGGCGCCGGTCAGGGTGACCTGGGGGTGCGGGGGCTTGGCGTCCTCGCCGAAGAGGCCGACGGAGGTGACCAGGCTCGGGGTGAAACCGGTGAACCAGGCGGACTTGTTGTTGTCGGACGTGCCCGTCTTGCCGGCGACCTTCTGGCCGTTGCGCTCGGGGTTGTTGCGGACCGACTCCTGCGCCGTACCGTCGTCGACCACCCCGGTGAGTACCGAGGTGACCCCGTCGGCGGCGTCCCGGCTGATGACCTGGTCGCCGATCGGGTCCGGCTGGGTGACCGTGTGGACGCTGTTCTCCACGGACTTGATGAGGGCCGGGGTGACCTTGGTGCCGTGGTTGTCGAGGGTGGCGTAGACGCCGGCCATCTCCAGGGGGCTCGCGCCCATGGTGCCCAGGGTCTGCGCCGGCACCGCCTTCAGGCCCTCGGTGTCCATGCCGAGGTCCTTGCCGACCTTCAGCACGTTGTCCATGCCGACGTCGACGCCCATCTGCGCGAAGACGGAGTTGATCGACTTGTTCATCGCCGTCTGCACGGTGACGTCGTCGTAGTCCCGGTCGTCCTCGTTCTCCGGGGCGAAGCCGATGTCGCTGCCCACGACGGGCCGCTTGCTGGTGCCGTCGTAGATGGTGTTCGCCGTGATCGGGTCGCCGTCCTGGGTCTCGGCGTCCTCGTCGAAGGCCGCGGCGAGGATCACCGGCTTGAAGGTGGAGGCGGGCTGGTAGTCGCGGCGGGTGGCGTTGTTGGTGAAGTGGTCCAGGTAGCTCGTGCCGCCGTACATCGCCACGACCGCGCCCGTCTTCGGGTCGACCGAGGCGGCGCCGGCCTGGACGTTCCCGTCGACCTTGCGCTTCTTCGCGTCGAGCTTGCTGGTGAGCTGCTGCTTGACGGACTTCTCCAGCTCCGCCTGCTTCTTCCTGTCGATGTTGAGCGTGATCGTCCAGCCGCCGGCGCCGACCATGGCCTGGGCCTGCTTGGTGTTCTCGGCGACGCCCTGGTCGACGAGCTGACTGGCCAGGGTGGAGTTGGCGGCGAGCACCAGGTAGCCGATCTGGCCCTTCATGCCGGGCGAGGGCTTGGGTTCCTCGGGCTTCGGGAACTGCATGGACTGACGCTCGCTCTTGTCGAGCCAGCCCTCCTCGACCATGTTGTCCAGGACGTAGTTCCAGCGCTGCTGGACCAGCTTCTTGCCGACCGGGCCCGCGGCCTGCCAGTCGTACTGGCTGGGCGCCTGGAGCAGCGCGGCGAGATAGGCGCCCTGCGCGACGGAGAGCTTGTCGGCGTCGACGCGGTAGTAGGCCTGGGCGGCGGCCTGGATGCCGTAGGCGCTGCGGCCGTAGTAACTGGTGTTGATGTAGCCGGCGAGGATGTAGTCCTTGGACTTCTCCCGGTCCAGCTTCAGCGAGATGACCAGTTCCTTCAGCTTGCGCGTGACGGTCTGTTCCTGGGTCAGGTAGTAGTTCTTGACGTACTGCTGGGTGATCGTCGAACCACCCTGGGCGCCCTTGCCGGAGACGGTGTTGAGCAGACCGCGGGCGGTGCCCTTGAAGTCGACGCCGTGGTCCTTGTAGAAGGACTTGTTCTCGGCGGCGACGAAGGTGCGCTGGACGGGCTTGGAGATCTCGGCGAGGTCCACGACCTCACGGTTGACGTCGCCGTTGCGCGTCAGGATCGAGCCGTCGCTGTACTTGTAGACGTTGCTCTGGAGTTTGGCTTCGGCGTTCGCCGGGGGGATCGGCGTCGTCAGGTACAGCACGATGAAGCCGCCGATGCCGAGCAGGCACGCGCCGAGGAACGTGCCGAGGATCTTCTTCCAGGTGAACAGCCGGCGTATGAGGCTCTTCTTCTCTCCGCCCGCGGCCCGCGACGAACGGCGGCTCTTGGGCGCCGCGCGGCGGCCACCACGCTGTCGCGCTTTTCTCTCTTCCGCTCGTCCCATGAGTCCGATCCGCTCCGCTTCGTTCATGTGTGCTCATGTGTCACACAGGTTCGCCCGTCAGGTCAGCTCAGAAAGCTAACACCGGGAGATGTGACAAAGGTCCGTCGATCATGTGCTTTGCGGGCGTGACAATCAGCACCTCGCCCAAGGGAACCGACGACTGAGGACGGCGGAGGGTTGCTCTGAGGGTTAATGTGATATCACTTAGCTAGACCCAAGCTAGTGAACGAAACGGGGGACATCATGTCGACTCACGCATCCGACGCACCCGAGATGCCCGCTCCACGCGTACGGGAGTTCGCCGCGCACAGCATCGGCGGCGGGCTCGCCCTGATCCTGGGCCTGCTCGGGCTGGCGGCCGGGGTGGGGACAATCGTCGCGGGCTCGACGGTGACCGCGACCGGCGCCAAGGCCGCACTGATCGTCATAGGCATCCTGGTCGGCCTCGCCGCCTTCATCGCCATGTGCGGCCTGAACACCGTGGCACCGGGCCAGGCGCGGGTGGTGCAGCTCTTCGGGCGCTACCGGGGGACCATCCGAGAGGACGGGCTGCGCTGGGTGAACCCGCTCACCTCGCGCACGAAGATCTCCACCCGCGTCCGCAACCACGAGACCGCCGTCCTGAAGGTCAACGACGCCTACGGCAACCCGATCGAGCTCGCCGCGGTCGTGGTGTGGAAGGTCGAGGACACCGCGCAGGCCACCTTCGAGGTGGACGACTTCCTGGAGTTCGTCTCCACGCAGACCGAGGCGGCCGTGCGGCACATCGCCATCGAGTACCCCTACGACGCCCATGACGAGGGCGGGCTCTCGCTGCGCGGCAACGCCGAGGAAATCACCGAGAAGCTCGCCGTCGAACTCCACGCGCGCGTGGAGGCGGCCGGGGTACACATCATCGAGTCCCGCTTCACGCACCTCGCGTACGCCCCCGAGATCGCCTCGGCGATGCTCCAGCGCCAGCAGGCCGGCGCGGTGGTCGCGGCCCGGCGGCAGATCGTGGACGGGGCGGTCGGGATGGTCGAGGCCGCGCTGGCCCGGATCACCGAGCAGGACATCGTGGTACTGGACGAGGAACGGAAGGCGGCGATGGTGTCCAACCTGATGGTCGTGCTGTGCGGGGACCGGGCGCCGCAGCCCGTACTGAACACCGGAACCCTCTACCAGTGACGGCCCCTTCCGAGGGCGGTGGCCCTCAGCGTCGGCCGCAGCAGCGCAAGCAGGTGCTGCTGCGGCTGGACCCGCTGGTGTACGAGGCACTGGCCCGGTGGGCCGGGGACGAGCTGCGCTCGGCGAACGCGCAGATCGAGTTCCTGCTGCGCCGGGCCCTCAAGGAGGCCGGGCGCCTGCCGGGCGACGCCGGCCCCCTGCCCCGGCGCGGCCGGCCGCCGAGCGACGGCGGCGGGCGTGTAGCAGAACCGTGACAACCGGCCCCCACCTGCACGGTCGTACGCCCCGCCACGGCCTACACACGCCGCGTATACACACGGCGTATACACCGTGTGTATTGTGCTGAGCATGTCCATCGGTCACACCCTTCTAGGGCTCCTGGAGTCCGGGCCGCGCCACGGTTACGACCTCAAGCGGGCCTTCGACGACAAGTTCGGTCACGACCGGCCGCTGCACTATGGCCAGGTCTACTCGACGATGTCGCGACTGCTGAAGAACGGGCTCGTCGAGGTCGACGGGATCGAGGCGGGCGGCGGCCCGGAGCGGAAGCGATACGCCATCACCGACGCCGGGATCACCGACGTGGAGCGGTGGCTCGCGACGCCGGAGAAGCCCGAGCCGTACCTCCAGTCGACCTTGTACACCAAGGTCGTCCTCGCACTGCTCACCCAGCGCAACGCGGCCGACATCCTCGACGCGCAGCGCTCGGAGCACCTGCGCAGCATGCGCATCCTGACCGACCGCAAACGCAAGGGCGACCTCGCCGACCAGCTCATCTGCGACCACGCGCTGTTCCACCTGGAGGCGGACCTGCGCTGGCTCGAGCTGACGGCGGCACGCCTCGACAAACTTCGTGAGGCGGTGTCCCAGTGACGACGTTTCCCCCCGGTTCCCTGCTCGCAGCCGAGAACCTTCGCAAGGCGTACGGGCCGACCACCGCGCTCGACGGCGCCGAGTTCTCCATCCACCCCGGTGAGGTCGTCGCCGTGATGGGCCCCTCCGGGTCCGGCAAGTCGACGCTGCTGCACTGCCTCGCCGGGATCGTGACGCCCGACTCCGGGTCGATCACGTACAACGGGCGCGAGCTGGCCGGCATGAGTGACGCCCAGCGCAGTGCGCTGCGCCGGTCCGAGTTCGGGTTCGTGTTCCAGTTCGGGCAGCTGGTGCCCGAGCTGACCTGTGTGGAGAACGTGGCGCTGCCGCTGCGGCTGAACGGCACCTCCCGCAAGGAGGCCGAGCGGGCCGCGCTCACCTGGATGGAGCAGCTCGAGGTCGACGACCTGAGCAAGAAGCGTCCCGGTGAGGTCTCCGGCGGTCAGGGGCAGCGGGTGGCCGTGGCCCGGGCGCTGGTCACCAACCCCCGGGTGCTGTTCGCCGACGAGCCGACCGGCGCGCTCGACTCACTCAACGGCGAGCGCGTGATGGAGCTGCTGACGCACGCGGCCCGCTCGGCCAACGCGGCCGTCGTGCTCGTCACGCACGAGGCACGGGTCGCCGCCTACTCCGACCGCGAGATCGTCGTACGGGACGGGAAGTCCCGGGACATGGAGCGCGTCGTATGAGACTGCGCCAGTGGTCCAGGGACCTGGGCATGGGGGCCAGGTTCGCCTTCGCCGGCGGACGCGAGGGGTGGGCGCGGATGCTGCTCACCGCCGTCGGTGTGGGGCTCGGCGTGGCGCTGCTGCTGCTCACCACCGCGATCCCGAACGCGCTGTCCGTCCGGCACGACCGGGAGGAAGCGCGCACGGACGTCACGTACAACAACGCGAAAATACCGAAAGGCAACAACACGCTGCTGGTCGCCGATGTCCCCACGACCTTCCGCGAGAAGGACGTGCGCGGGCGGGAGGTGCAGCCCGAGGGGCCCCGGGCGCCGCTGCCGCCGGGAGTCGCGAAGTACCCCGGGGTGGGCGAGATGGTGGTCTCCCCGGCGCTGAAGCGGCTGCTGGAGTCGGACGACGGGAAGCTGCTGCGGGAGCGGCTGTCGGACCGGATCGTCGGCACCATCGGTGAGACCGGCCTGATCGGCTCCCAGGAGCTCGCCTTCTTCCGCGGCGTGGACACCCTCGCGCTCTCGGACGACACCTACCGGATCGCCCGCATCGACCACTTCGGCGACACCGAGCCGACCGAGGAGCAGACGGACCCCATCCTTGTCCTGCTGGTCCTCGTGGTGTTCGTGGTGCTGCTGATGCCGGTCGGCGTCTTCATCGCCGCGGCCGTGCGGTTCGGCGGCGAGCGGCGGGACCGGCGACTCGCGGCCCTCAGGCTGGTGGGCTCCGACAGCCGGATGACCCGGCGGATCGCCGCGGGCGAGGCCCTCGCGGGCTCGGTGGTGGGCCTGGTCCTCGGCACGGTCTTCTTCCTGATCGGCCGGGAGGCCGCCGGCTCCATGGAGCTGGAGGACGTGAGCGTGTTCCCCAGCTATCTGACCCCCTCCCCCGCGCTGGCCCTGCTGGTCGCGGTCGCGGTTCCGGCCGCCGCCGTGCTGGTCACCCTGCTCGCGCTGCGGGGCGTGGTGATCGAGCCCCTCGGCGTGGTGCGTACGGCGAAGCCCCCGCGGCGCCGGCTGTGGTGGCGGCTGCTGCTGCCACTGGGCGGGCTCGGGATGCTCTACCCGATGATCGGCAACGGCCGGAACAGCGGGGAGTTCAACCAGTACCTGGTCACCGGCGGTGTCCTGCTGCTGCTCGTCGGCGTGACCGCGCTGCTGCCGTGGATCGTGGAGGCGGTCGTCAACCGGCTCGGCTCCGGCGGCGTCGCCTGGCAACTGGCCATCCGGCGCCTTCAGTTGAGCAGCGGCACGGCCGCCCGCATGGTCAACGGCATCGCGGTCGCGGTGGCGGGCGCCATCGCGCTGCAGATGCTGTTCTCCGGGGTGGAGGGTCAGTACACCAAGGACTCCGCGAACGACCTCAGCCGCGCCCAGATGCAGGTGGCCCTGTCGGACGGGACCCCGCTCGCCAAGGCGGCGGCCGAGTACGAGGCGACCAAGGGAGTGGAGAAGGTCTTCGCCTTCAACGAGGGCTACCTCGGTGACCGGCGCAAGGGCTCCGATGATTTCACCCCGGTCACCATCGCCGACTGCGCGTCCCTGCGCGAGGTGGCTTCCCTGCCCTCCTGCGAGGAGGGTGACGCCTTCGCCGTGCCGTACGACGGGTACGAAGCGGAGACGCCCGATCTGGCGAAGCCCGGCACGACGCTGTGGTTCGACCCGGCCGACGAGGACGGTGGGGAGAAGCCTGTCGCCTGGAAGGTGCCGGCGGACGTGAAGCAGGGTCGACCGATCGACGACCCGACCGGGATGAAGCGCGGCGGCTTCCTGATGACGCCGAGCGCAATGCCCGCGGGGGCCGAGCAGGGGATCGACGGCCAGATCTACCTCGGGCTCGACCATGCGCTGGCGGACGCACCCGAGTACGTGCGCAACACGACCCACCGGATCGACCCGGCCGCCGACCCGATGATGTGGGCGTCCAGCACGCGCGCGGATTCCTTCGACAAGATCCGCACCGGCCTCTTCGTCGGCGCCGCCTGTGTGCTGGCGCTGATCGGCGCGAGCCTGCTGGTGTCGCAGCTGGAGCAACTGCGCGAGCGCAAGAAGCTCCTGTCGGCGCTGGTCGCCTTCGGCACCCGGCGCCGCACGCTGAGCCTGTCGGTGCTGTGGCAGACGGCGATCCCGATCGGTCTCGGCCTGGCACTGGCCTCGACGGTGGGGCTGACGCTGGGGGCGGTCCTGCTGAAGATGACCGACACCCCGGTGGCCGTGGACTGGGCGAGCATGCTGTCGATGACCGGCATCGGCGCCGCCGTCGTCCTGGTGGTGACGCTGCTCAGCCTGCCGCCGCTGCTGCGGCTGCTGCGGCCGGACGGCTTGCGCACCGAGTAGGCACCCGGTGAGCACCGAATGAACCGAGGGCCCCTCCCCCTGACGCCGGGAGGGGCCCTCGCTCGTTTCGGAGGCCTGTTTCAGAGGCTCGCCTTAGAGGCTGTACTCCTTCACCACCCGCCGTACCTGGGCGAAGAGCATGCCCACGTTCACCGACTTGCGGCACACGACCACGGCGACGACGTCCTGCTGCTCGTTCATCCTCACGAACAGGTGGGTGAGGTTCTCGCTGTTGACGAGGATCTCCTGGAAGAAGTGGTCGTCGTTGGTGATCCCGCGACGCTCCTTGAAGACGTCCTCGATCATCACGACCGTACGGCCCTGGAACAGGTCGAGGGTCGCGCCCGCCAGCAGGTCCAGCACCTCGGGCGGGTGGTTGTCGACGGTCTCGTACGACAGCAGCATGCCCGTGGACATGTCGACCAGGCCGGCGGCCACGCAGTCGGGGGCATCGGTGCGCAGGGACTTGACCAGGCCCATCACCTGGTCGGAGAAATTGGGGGACATTCGCTTCGTCGACATCCCTTCACACTCCCTCGGGGGCCTTCTGAGTGAGGATCGATCCGATCCGGTCGAGGGTCGGCTGGGTCGCCCGGTGCAGCCGCTCCACGTCCAGTCCCTCGTCGCCGAGCACGACCATCAGCGCGGTGTTGCCGACGGCGTAGAAAGCGGCGCAGCCGTGGCTGCCGTAGGTCACCGTCCGGTGCAGGGCGCCGCGGTCGGTCGCCTCGGCGGTGCGGCGGGCGAGGCCGAGCCCGGCCGCGGCGAGGGCGGCGAGGCCCTCCGGGTCGATGGAGTCGGCGGTGTCGGCCGCGATGAGCAGTCCGTCGGCGGCGGCCACCGCCGTGTCGGTGATTCCGGCCACCTGCTCCCGCAGGCCACGCATTTCCAGCGCGAGGGCTTTGTGGTCCATATACGCAACTCCCGTGGTTCGGTTCGGTTCAGTTCGGTCAACTGGCGTGCGTCACTTCGTGGTCGAGTTCCGGAGGCGGAAGAACTCCTTCCAGCTCGATCCGCCCTTCGGCGGGTCGAGCGCTTCGCCGATGCCGCTGGCACCGGGTTGCCGTCGGGGCAGCGCGGCGGGGGCGGAGAGGGGCGGTTCGGGGCCCGGCGGTGGTGTGGGCCGCGGCCCGGGCGGCGGGGCCGGTTCACGCGGCCGTACGCCGTGGCCGTCGGCCGGCAGCCGCACCGGGATCGGCACGGGCGCCCCCGCGCACTCCAGGAACCCCTCGGCGAGCATCCGGGCGATCTCGACGGTGACGGTGTAGACCCCGCGCCCCGTGCGGAAGGCGAGGTCGCGGGCGGTGCGGCGGCCGTCGGCGTGCGCGAGCAACTCGTTCTGCAGGGCGGTCATCCGCGCCCCGACGCAGGAAAGCAGCGCGGGTACGGGGCGTTCCCGGTCGGGGCGCACGGGGTACGGCAGCGCGGCGATCGCGGCCAGTTTGCGGGCCGTGTCCTGGAGCAGCCGGGTCGGCGTCTCACCGACGGCGACCGGGGCGGCGGGCGGCTCGGCACCGGGGACGGGCTCGCAGCCGTCGACGCGGCCCACGGCGACCGCGAACGCCGCGTCCCGCAGCGCCATCACGCACACCACCCGCAACTGGGCGGCCCCGGCGTACCCGTGGGCGATCAGCGCGGCTGCCGGCCAGGGCGAGCCGCCGCACTCGCGCACCAGCTCGCCCCACCGCTCGCCGCCGACCCGGCCGGAGCGCAGCAGCAGCGCCTCCGGGCCCGGCGCGCCGGGGGAGGCGACCGAGACGACGAGTCCGTCACGCAGGTGGAAGGTGCCGCCGGGGGTCCCGAACACCCGCAGTTCGCCGGTGAAGCCGTCACGCCCGCACGCGGCGAGGTCGCGTGCCAGCAGCTCGTAGCCCGACATCACTCCCCTTGCCAGCTCGCACACACGCCTGACGCGTAGCGCTGAGGGGGGAAGATGTATCAGTCCGGGCGCATATTCCAGCGGGGGATTTTCGCAGGCTTTGCCACCTGTCCCTACCTGCCCCCGCCTGACGGAAGTTGCCTTCTCGCGGGGCCCAATTCGCTGTGTTCGGCGCTCATTTGACCGAACGGGAGGGGGGCGGCGGGATCAGTCCTCGCCGTCCACCACCCGTACCGGCAACGGTCGCAGCGCCTCACGCAGGGCGGCCGCCAGCTCCCCGTACTCGGCACCGCGCGCGGCCCCCGTCCGCATGGCCAGCGCGATGCACCGGGTGGGGGCGGGGTCGGCGAAGTAGCCGGTGAGGAGCCGGTCGCTGCGGGTCGTCTCCAGCTTGAGGGCGGTGCGCGGCAGCAGCGTGCAGCCGAGGCCGCCGGCGACGAGCTGGACCAGCGTGGACAGGCCGGCGGCGGTGGTGGTCACCGGGGCGTCCTCGCGGCCCGCCTCCCGGCAGATGTCGAGGGCCTGGTCGCGCAGGCAGTGTCCCTCGTCGAGGAGGAGCAGGTTGAGCTCCTTGAGCGCCTCGCGCGGGATGCCCTCCCGGCCGCCGAGCCAGTGGTCGAGGGGGGTGACGAGCACGAAGTCCTCGTCGAAGAGAGGCAGTTCGACAACACCGGGCACACCGAGCGGCACTGCGAGCAGCAGCAGGTCGAGCCGCCCGGTGTTCAGGCCGTCGATCAGGCTCGCGGTCTGCTCCTCGTGCACCTGGAGGTCGAGGTGCGGATAGCGGTCGTGGACCAGGCGCAGGACGGTGGGCAGGAGGTAGGGCGCCACGGTGGGGATGACGCCGAGCCGCAGGGCCCCGGTGAAGGGCGCCCGGACCGCATCGGCCTCCTCCATCAGGGCGCCTACCTCGGCCAGCACCGCCTTCGCCCGGACGGCGAGCCGCGCACCCGCCGCGGAGAGCAGCACCTTGCGCGTCGTACGCTCCAACAGGGTCACCCCCAGCACCTCCTCCAGCGCGGAGACGGCACCCGAGAGGGCGGGCTGGCTCATGCCGATCGCGGCCGCCGCGTCCCGGAAGTGGAGGTGCTCGGCGACGGCGGCGAAGGCGCGCAGCTGCGCGAGACTGGGCTGACGCCTCTTGCCCACGGCACTCTTTCCCACGGTGCCGACACTCACTGATAGATCCCTCCGATCAACCTGACCGAGTGTAGCTATTTCACTAATCAATGCACCCTGTGCCAACATCGACAACGTCCAACCCATGGGAAACGCCCATATTTAGGGGCGTTTCTTCGCTGCAAGGAGAGCATGTGCTCACTGTCGGTGACAAGTTCCCCGAGTTCGAACTGAACGCCTGCGTCTCGCTGGAGAAGGGCGAGGAGTTCGAGAGGATCAACCACAAGACCTACGAAGGCAAGTGGAAGGTGATCTTCGCTTGGCCCAAGGACTTCACCTTCGTGTGCCCGACCGAGATCGCCGCCTTCGGCAAGCTGAACGAGGAGTTCGCCGACCGCGACGCCCAGGTCCTCGGTTTCTCCGGCGACTCCGAGTTCGTCCACCACGCCTGGCGCAAGGACCACGACGACCTGCGTGACCTGCCGTTCCCGATGATGGCGGACTCCAAGCACGAGCTGATGCGCGACCTGGGCATCGAGGACGAGGACGGCTTCGCCAAGCGCGCGGTCTTCGTCGTCGACCAGAACAACGAGATCCAGTTCTCCATGGTGACCGCCGGCTCCGTCGGCCGTAACCCCAAGGAGGTCCTGCGGGTCCTGGACGCCCTGCAGACCGACGAGCTGTGCCCGTGCAACTGGAGCAAGGGCGACGAGACGCTCGACCCGGTCAAGCTGCTGGCCGGGGAGTGATCTGACATGTCGCTGGATGCGCTGAAGTCCTCGATACCGGACTACGCCAAGGACCTGAAGCTCAACCTGGGCTCGGTCATCGGCAATTCGGACCTGCCGGCCCAGCAGCTGTGGGGCACCGTGCTCGCGACCGCCATCGCGTCGCGCTCACCGATCGTGCTGCGCGAGCTGGAGCCGGAGGCGAAGGCGAACCTCTCGCCGGAGGCGTACACCGCCGCCAAGTCGGCCGCCGCCGTCATGGCGATGAACAACGTCTTCTACCGCACCCGTCACCTGTTGTCGGACCACGAGTACGGCAACCTGCGCGCGGGACTGCGGATGAACGTCATCGGCAACCCCGGGGTCGACAAGGTCGACTTCGAGCTGTGGTCGTTCGCGGTGTCCGCCATCAACGGCTGCGGGATGTGCCTCGACTCGCACGAGCAGGTGCTCCGCAAGGCGGGCCTCGACCGCGAGGTCATCCAGGAGGCGTTCAAGATCGCCTCGGTGATCCAGGCGGTCGGCGTGACCCTCGACGCGGAGGCGATTCTCTCCGAGTAACGCCGGTTCGGCTCCAAGGACCCCCGAGCCCCGCTCACCCTTGGTGGGCGGGGCTTTCGGCGTTGGCGGCGTCCTGCACCGGAGAAGCGTTCTCGCTATGACTTTCCGGCGCCGCCACAGGTGCCGTATCCGCTGCCGTGTCCTCCCTCGGCTGCGGTGTCTGTCGTTGCGCCGGCTCCCGGGAGTAGGCGTGCAGATAACCCACCACCGTGTTGGTCACGGCAACCAGGGGTACGGCGACGATCGCGCCGCCGATGCCGGCCACCATGCCTCCTGTCGCGACCGAGAGGACCACCGCGAGCGGGTGGACCCGCACCGCGCGGCCGAGGATGAACGGCTGGAGGATGTGGCCCTCGATCTGCTGCACCGCCAGCACGACCACCAGGGTCATCACCGCGGTGAAAACGCCCTGCGTGACCAGCGCGACGACGACGGCCAGCGCCCCGGAGGCCACCGCGCCGACCAGCGGGATGAAGGAGAACAGGAAGATGAACACGGCGAGCGGGACGGCCATGGGCACATCGAGGAAGTAGATGCCGAGGCCGATGAAGATGGCGTCGATCAACGCCACCAGCACCGTGCCGCGCACATACGCCGTGAGCGTCGCCCAGGCCCGCGGCCCCGCACCCGCCACGCCCGGCCGGGCCGCGGCGGGGACCAGCTTGAGCGTCCACTCCCAGATGCGCTTGCCGTCGTAGAGCAGGAAGAGGGTGGAGAAGAAGGAGAGCAGGATGCCGGTGAGGCTCTCGACCACGACCGTGACACCCTCCAGTCCCGCCGAGGTGATCGAGTCGGTGTTGGCGCCGACCGCCTCGCGCAGGTTCTTGGCGATGCCGTTGATCTGCTTGTCAGTGACGTGGAAGGGGCTGTTGAGCAGCCAGAGGCGCAGATCGTCGATGCCGTCCTGGACCTGGTCGGAGACGTCGTCGATGTTCTCCATGACCTGCCAGGTCACGAACCAGCCCATCAGGCCGATCACGACGAACCCGAGGATCGCCGTCATCGCGGTCGCGGGCCCCTGGGGCACGCCGAGGCGCTTCAGCCGGGCGACGGTGGGTTCCAGCAGCGCGGTGAGCAACAGCGCGACGACAAAGGCCAGGACGACCAGCTGCACGGCGCTGATGACCTTCATCAGGACCCAGACGGTCCCGGCGAGCACCAGCAGTCGCCAGCCCGCCTCAGCGGCGACCCTGACCCCCCACGGCACGGCCTGCGCGGGATCAGGGCGCGGAGCGGGGGGCGGGAGCGGTTCGGCGGGCGTGACGACGGCGCCGGACGGTGCCGGTTCCGGCGCGGCGGCGTCTTCCCGCCCGGCTTCGGCGCGGCGCTCGTCGAGCCGCTCCCCCACCTCGGACAGACCGGCGCCCAGCCGACCGAGCCACCCTGGCACTCGCGACATGATCGGTCCTCTTCCCCCGTCTCTCGACACCACTTACCCAGGAGTCGTCGGTTCCGGCCGCACGGGCGGCCGTACAGGCGACCGTACAGGGCGAAAGCCCCTCCCCTGAGGACGGGGAGGGGCTGCGCGAGGTTGAGCGGTCCGCGGCGGCGTCGGCTCAGTAGGAGCCGTTGGCCTGCCAGTAGCCCCAGGCATCGCAGGGGCTGCCGTACCGTTCGTTCATGTAGTTCAGGCCCCACTTGATCTGGGTGGCCGGGTTGGTGCGCCAGTCGGCACCGGCGGACGCCATCTTCCCGGCGGGGTAGGCCTGGACGAGGCCGTAGGCCCCGGAAGTGGGGTTGGTGGCCTGGTAGTTCCAGGTGGACTCGTGGTTCACGATGTTGCTGAAGCACTGGAACTGGCCGGCGGGCACGATCTGGCGTGCGATGGCCTGGACTTCGGAGACGGAGTACGACGACTGCTGGGGGAAGCTGCCGACGTCCCGGGTCGAGGCACGGGTGGACTGGGTCTTCGTCTCCGCGCGCTCCTTGGCCTCTTGCAAGGCCTTCTTCGCCTGGTCCGCGGCGTCCTTGGCCTCCTTGGCGGCCTTCTGCTTGGCCACCGCGTCCTTGGCCGCCTGCTTACGGGCCGCTTCCTCCGCCGACTTCCTGGCGGTGGTGTCCGCGGCGTTGGCCTGGACGTCGGCCTGCTGTGTCAGGGAGGCGGTCTGTACCTCGGCCTGCTGGCCTACGGGTAAGTCCGCGAGGAGGGTCGAGTCGCTCGCCGTCGCCTCGGCGTCGCCTGCGGGCTGTGCTGCGCCGCCCTGGGCAACTCCCACGACAGCGCCGACAGTGGTGACGGCGGTGGCCGAGGCCACGGCGAATCCCCGGGCCGATATCCGGCTCACACGGTTTCCTTACTGCTAAGTCGACAGGGGAAAGGTTGACCGGTCGGGTCTGCGTAGGCTCAGTACCAGCTGTTGGCCTGCCAGAACGACCATGCGTCGCACGGGCTGCCGTACCGGTCGTTCATGTAGTTCAGGCCCCACTTGATCTGGGTGGCCGGGTTGGTCTGCCAGTCGGCGCCCGCGGAGGAGTACTTGCCGGCGGGCAGTGCCTGGAAGAGGCCGTAGGCGCCGGAGGAGGCGTTGACCGCGTGGTAGTTCCAGCTGGACTCGTGGTTCACGATGTTGCTGAAGCACTGGAACTGGCCGCTGGGGACCATCTGCCGTGCCATCGCCTGGATCTGCGCGATGTTGTACGAGCTCTGGATGGGGAAGCTGGAGGAGCTGCGGCTGGCCGTGGACTTCGCCTCGGCGCGCTCCTTGGCCTCCTTGGCCGCCTTCTCGGCGGCCTCCTTCTTCGCGATGGCGGTGTCGGCGGCCGCCTTGCGGGCCGACTCCTCGGCGTCCTTCTTCGCGCCCTCGTCCGCTGCGATGGCCTGGAAGTCGGCCTGCTGCGTCAGGGAGGCGGTCTGTACCTGGGCCTGCTGGCCGGCAGGGATGTCAGCGAGGAGCGTCGAGTCGCTCGCCGTCGTTTCGGCATCGTTGTTCTGCGCTGCGGTGCTGCCCGAGGCAACGCCGACGACACTTCCGACAGCGGTGACCGCCGTGGCCGAGGCCACTGCGAATCCCCGGACCGAGATCCGGCTCACACGGTTTCCTTCCAGCATCGCCCGCTTCGGTGACCCTGGCGGACGCAATCGTGCCCCTTGGCTCTGGCCTCCCAACTGCGGGGTCACGGGAGGCGCGGACCCGGTGGGCAACTCCCACGAAGGGAGCGCCGCGTGATGACTCGGGCGGCATACGACGGAAGTATGGAGTTGAAGGTGGTGCTTCTGTGATGCCGTACCGCTGGGGGTACAGATGTGTCGTATGCGGGGCCTGACAGGAGTGAGACTCTGCCGTAACCCGACGCCGGGTGGCAATTCCGAGTTGCGTGTGAAAGCTCACATCCCGTTTGGCCGAGGCGATTCCTGGGTTCCGCCGGACACAGAAGCGCCGCCCGGCTAGGCTCTTCGCCTTTGCCGGGCGGCGCCAACTGGCTGGTAACTACATCACGTTGACCAGAGTTGGTCAGACTTGCCCATCCTCCAGCATTTCGGTCACAAGCGCGGCGATCTGGGACCTCTCGGACCGGGTCAGGGTGACGTGAGCGAAGAGCGGATGCCCCTTCAGCTTCTCGACGACGGCGACGACACCGTCGTACCGGCCGACCCGCAGATTGTCCCTTTGCGCCACATCATGGGTCAGAATGACCCGCGAATTGGCGCCGATTCGGGACAGAACGGTCAGGAGGACGTTCCGCTCCAGCGACTGAGCCTCGTCGACGATCACGAACGCGTCGTGGAGGGAGCGGCCGCGGATGTGCGTGAGCGGAAGCACCTCCAGCATCCCGCGCGCGGTGACCTCCTCGATGACCTCGCGACTGGTGACCGCCGACAGCGTGTCGAAGACCGCCTGCGCCCAGGGGCTCATCTTCTCGGCCTCGGACCCCGGCAGATAGCCGAGCTCCTGCCCGCCCACCGCGTACAGCGGACGGAAGACCATCACCTTCTTGTGCTGGCGGCGCTCCAGGACCGCCTCCAGACCCGCGCACAGCGCCAGCGCCGACTTGCCGGTGCCGGCCCGGCCGCCCATGGACACGATCCCGACGTCCGGGTCGAGCAGGAGGTCGAGCGCGATGCGCTGCTCCGCACTCCTGCCCTTGATGCCGAACGCCTCCCGGTCACCGCGCACCACACGGATGTTGCCCTCGGGTGTGACCCGGCCGAGCGCCTTGCCGCGCTCCGACTGGATGGTCAGACCCGTGTGCACGGGGAGTTCGGAGGCCTCGGGGACGTACACGTGGCCTTCCTCGAAGAGGATGTCCACCTGCTCGCCGGGCAGGGTCAGTTCGGACATTCCGGTCCAGCCGGAGGAGTCCGTGATGGCGAGTTCGGCGCGGTACTCCTCGGCGAGGAGACCGACCGACGACGCCTTGATCCTGAGCGGGAGGTCCTTCGACACTACGGTGACGTCGAACCCCTCGGCCTGCAGGTTGCGGGCGACCGCGAGGATGCGGGAGTCGTTGTCCCCCAGGCGGTAGCCGCTGGGCAGCACGCTGGGGTCCGAGTGGTTGAGCTCGACACGGATCGTTCCGCCGAGGTCCCCGATCGGGATGGGGGCGTCGAGACGGCCGTACCTGACCCGGTAGTCGTCGAGCAGGCGCAGCGCCTGCCGGGCGAAGTAGCCGAGTTCGGGATGGTGCCGCTTGGCCTCCAGTTCCGTGACCACGACGATGGGGAGCACGACCTCGTGCTCCTCGAAGCGAGTCATGGCGTTCGGGTCGGCCAGCAGAACGCTGGTGTCGAGAACATAGGTGCGCCGGTCTGACTTGTGGCGCTTTGCGCTGGTCACCACGGAAGGACGTACCCCCTCGGATGAGGTCGGGGAGCGACGGAGTGGAGCTGGACCGGTCGTCGGCCGCCCTGCACGGGCCGAAAACCGGCCCTCCGCCTTGTCGTCCGTGCTGTGACCGCACGATCGGGCTGGTGCAAAGGGCCTCCCGGGCGGACGGCCCCGTGCCGTCCGCTGAGATCCGACACCCGTGGTTCGGGCGTCGACCTGCTTGCCTTATGCCCTCGAAAATGCGCCGCCATGCCACGGCATATGACGGCGAGCCGGTGAACTCCGTGTTAAGGGGTGTACGCCGTCCGGGGGAACGGTGCGTCCGTCAGCCCCCGTACCGACGGTGGCGGGCCGCGTAGTCGCGCATCGCGCGCAGGAAGTCGACCTTGCGGAAGGCAGGCCAGAAGACGTCGCAGAAGTAGTACTCGGAGTGCGCCGTCTGCCAGAGCATGAAACCGGACAGCCGCTGCTCGCCACTGGTGCGGATGACGATGTCGGGGTCGGGCTGGTCGCCGGTGTAGAGGTGGCGGCCGATCATGTCGATGTCGACGGAGTCGGCGAGGTCCTCCATGGAGACACCCTTGTCCCGGGCGTCGAGGAGCATCGAGCGGACGGCGTCGGCGATCTCCTGGCGGCCGCCGTAGCCGATGGCGACGTTGACCAGTATCCCGTCGATGTGGGCGGTGGTCTCCTCCGCCTCCTTCAGCGCCGTCTGCATCTGCGACGGCAGCAGGTCGGGCGTGCCGACGTGGTGGACACGCCAGCGGCCGTCGGCGGCGAGGGTGCGGACGACGTCCTCGATGATGCCGAGGAGCGGGACCAGCTCTTCCTTGGCGCGGTCGAAGTTGTCCGTCGACAGCAGCCACAGGGTGACGACCTCGACGTCCGTCTCGCTGCACCAGCCGAGGAACTCCTCGATCTTCTCGGCGCCGGCCCGGTGGCCGTGGACGGTGGTCGATCCCGCGGCCTTCGCCCAGCGGCGGTTGCCGTCCATGATGACGCCGATGTGCTTGGGCACCTGAGCGTGGTCCAGGTGGCCTTCCACCCGGCGTGCGTACAGCCTGACCAGCAGGCCGCGCAGCTTGTCGCGCAGGTTCACGTGATTGTCAGCCCCTCCGTACGGTGGCGGTCCCCGCGGGGGAAGGGTACCGGGGTGTGCGGTACGCCTTGGGCAGGGGGTGCGCGTGAGCGGGTGCGAGTTGTCACGCGGCGTGTCGCGGCGGCCCTTCGGAGCGCGTTCCCCGAATGTCTCCTGAAATGCCCCCGGGGACAAAAAACGGGCCGGTCCGTGGGGGGGAGACGGACCGGCCCGAGGGGGGGACTCCACCATAACCCTTCGTAAGTGATGCTGCGCGCATCGGCGTGCCACAACTACTCTCCGGAGTCACCCGGCGACGCGCGAGGGGGGCGGATCGGGGGATTCGGGACCGTTTCGGGGGCTGTTCATGGCCGAAAGAAAGCGGATTCTCGGGGCATTACGGCGAGATGTGCAGAGATTCCGCAGGTTCGGCGAATCTTACGTGTCGGTCACCGGATCGGCCCTGTGTCCCCCCGACGGGGGACCGGGCCGCGAACGGCCGTTTGACGGTGGTAGCACCGCGCAGCCCCCTCCTCTGCGCGGTACCGCCCGCGCAGCTTTGCTCACGCGAATTACCTTGGTCTGAACTTACGTGAGAAGGAGTCGCGGAAGCGAGCCGCGGGCGATAACGATGTGGACACCGCGTGTAGGACATGTTCTGACCTAGTGCGGGCCTAGCGTCGCCTCATGACGGTGAGCATCACGTGGGCCGAGGCGAGCGCCCGGCGCTTCGAGCGACAGTTCCTGGCCAATCCTGTGAGCGCCGGTACGCCGACGGCCGTCGCCGACGTCGTCGCCGCGATGCTGGGCGCGCACGCACAGGTGTCGTCGGCGGCCGAGGTGTCGGTGGGCATGCGGGCCGACGGGGTGACCCGGGCGGACGTACGGGCGGCGCTGGCGGACGACGGCACACTGGTGAAGACGCACGGACCACGTGGGACCGTGCACCTGCTGGCCTCTCGCGAACTGGGCCTCTGGAGCGGTGCGTTGACCGCAGTGCCGACCGGGCCGAGTCCCTTCGCACCCGACGTGCGGCTCACGGAGCAGCAGGCCGCGCAGGTGGTGACGGCGATCGGTGACGCGCTGGAGGGCCGGTGTCTGACACTGGACGAGCTGGGCGAGGAGGTCGTCGCCCGCACCGGGTCCTGGGCCGGCGACCGGGTGATGCCGGCCTTCCAGGACCTGTGGCCCCGCTGGCGACAGGTCACGCACCGGGCCGGGCAGGCGGGCGCGCTGTGCTTCGGGCCGAACCGGGGCCGCAAGGTGACGTACACCCGCCCGCCCCGCTTCGCCCCGGTGCCCGGGGAGGAGGCGCTGCGGCTGCTCGTACGCCGCTATCTGCGCGCCTACGGCCCCGCGACGCCCCAGCACTTCGCCAAGTGGCTGGCGGCTCCCGGTGGTTGGGCCGCCCGGCTGTTCGCCGGGCTCGCGGAGGGCGGCGAGATCGAGGAGGTCCTGTTCGAGGGCGCGCCGGCCTGGGTGGCGGCGGGCGACACGGTCTTCCCCGACGAGCCCGTACGAGGGGTGCGGCTGCTGCCCTACTTCGACGCGTACGTCATCGCCGCACAGCCCCGCGAGCTGCTGTTCCCGGGGGCCGCGTACCGGCGGGCGCTGGCGGGCGGGCAGGCCGGGAACTTCCCCGTGCTGGTCGTCGACGGCGTGGTGGCCGGGGTCTGGCACCAGCGGCGCCAGGGACGTCGTACGACCGTCACGGTGGAGCCGCTGGGGCGGCTGACGGCGCGGCAGGAGCGGGAGCTGAGCGAGCGGGTCGCGCGGGTGGGGGAGGTGCTGGAGGCGCGTGCGGAGTTGGTGGTCGGGGAGGTGACGGTGGGGCCGCATGCGTGAGGGGCAGGGCGTCAGCCCTTGGGCTTGCGGACGTCGAAGAGGTGGCGGGTGCTGTGGGCGACGAACGGGCCCTCGGACTCGACGCGCTCGTGCAGGGCGCGGAGCTGGGACTCGTAGGCCTCGACGGTGAAGCCGGGGACCATCCAGATCACCTTGCGCAGGAAGTGGACGACGGCGGCGATGTCGTGGAACTCCACCCGCAGGCGCTCCGCGCGCAGGTCGACGACCTCCAGGCCCGCGGCCTCGGCCCCGGCGCGTTCGTTGTCGGGGTGGCGGTTGGAACTCGTCGCCTCCGGCTGCGGGCCGAGGAAGTGCTCGACCAGTTCGAAGACGCTCCTCGGTCCCACGTGCTGGGCGAAGTAGCTGCCGCCGGGCCGCAGGACCCGGGCGATCTCGTCCCACTGGGCGCTGACCGGGTGGCGGCTGCTGACCAGGTCGAAGGTGCCGTCCGCGAAGGGCAGGGGCGCGTCCTCGGGCGCGGCGACCACGGCGATGCCGCGCGGCCGCAGCAGCGTGGTGGCCTTGGCGACGTTCGGCGGCCAGCCCTCCGTGGCGACGGTGAGGACGGGCGCCTTCACGGCCCGGCCGAGGGCGAAGTCCAGGACCTCCCCTCCCCCGGTCTGTATGTCCAGCGCGGCGGTCGCGGCGGCCAGCCGTTCGGCCAGCGACACCGCGTACCCCCAGGAGGGCCGGGCCTCGGTGGCCCGCCCCTCGAACCAGGAGAAGTCCCAGCCCGCGGTGGGTACGGCGGCACCCTCGGCGACGAAATCCTCGAACGTGCGGTGGTGTCGGGTGGTCATGGGGTTGATCGTCGCAGGCCGTTGTCAGTGCCCGCTGCTAATTTTCGGCGGCATGACGGACACCACGAATGTCGAGGTCACGGGCATGCCCTACGCGGGTGGCGAGAAGGAGACTCTGCACGCGAGCCTGAACCGGGTGCGCGACGCGGTGCTGTGGAAACTGGAGGGGCTCGACGACGAACAGCTGCGCCGCCCGATGACCCCGTCCGGCACGAGCCTGCTCGGTCTGGTGAAGCATCTGGCGTCCGTCGAGTACGGCTGGTTCGTGGAGAGCTTCGGCCGCGAGGTCGAGCCGCTCTGGTTCGACCCGTACAAGGGCGAGGACATGAGCGCGGGCGAGGGCGAGACGACGGAGCAGATCGTCGCCTTCTACGGCCGCGCCCGCGCCGCCGCCGACCGCACGATCACCGAGCTGCCCCTGGACGCCGTCGGCCGCCCGCCGTGGCGCGACCACGCCGTCACCCTGCGCTGGGTCCTCGTCGACCTGATCGAGGAGACGGCGAGACACGCCGGGCACATGGATGTGGTGCGGGAGCTGGTCGACGGGGCCACGGGGGTATACCGCAGGGGGTGAGGCGCCCGGGGCCGGGGACCAGGTGCCCTGTACGGGAGTCAGGGGGCCATGGGGATCACCGCAGGGGGTGAGCCGCCCGGGGCCAGGGAGCCAGGTGCCCTGTACGGGGGTCAGGGCACCAGCGGGCGTACCTCCTCCGCGACGAACCGGACGAAGGCCTCGGGGTCGGGCTCGTCCGCCGTCGGCTGGAGGATGACGGCGTCCGCACCCGCGTCGGCGAGACGTTGGACCGCCTTCGCCACGCTGCCCGCGTCTCCGGCGACGGCGGCTTCCGGGACGTCGGTGAGGCCCTCGGCGGCCAGTTCGGCATCCAGGCGTGCGGTCGCGTCGGGGCCGGTGGCGGCGAGGAGATAGACGACGACCTTGTGTGGATCGGTGCGCCCTGCCGCCTTCCGCCCCTCCTCGATGAGCCCGCGCGCCGTGCGCAGACGCTCCGGTGAGGTGCCCGCGGTCAGGAGCGTGCCGTCGGCCGCCTCGCCGGACAGCCGCAGCGTGCGCGGGCCGGTCGCACCGGCGAGGACGGGCACCGGACCGGCCGGCGGCCAGTCGAGGGCGACGTCGTCCAGCTTCACGTACCGCCCCTCGGTGGTGACCCGCTCCCCGCCCAGCAGGGCCCGCATCGCCATCAGGTGCTCGCGCAGGAGGGTCAGCGGCGACGCGGCCCGCGCGCCGACCTGGCCCATCCAGTCCTGTACGCCGTGCCCGACGGTGAGGGTCGCGCGGCCGGGGAACATCCGGTGCAGGGCGGCGGTCTCCATCGCGGTGACGGCGACATTGCGCAGCGGCACGGGCAGCAGTCCGACACCGACGTGCAGCCGCTCGGTCCAGGCGAGCGCGGCCGCGGCCGTGGAGATCCCGCCCTCCAGGAAGCAGTCCTCCCACAGCCAGAGCTGTTCGAGTCCGGTCTCGTCGGCGAGGCGGGCGAGGGCCCGCAGTCGCTCGGGGGGCAGTTGGGGACGGAACACAGCGCCGAGTTCGGTCATGAGGACTTCCTATCCACGGCGCACACGATCTACAACTCTTTTAGGCGTCGGGCCGATTGCTTCGCTCGTACCGCAGGAGTACGACGCCGTTGCCGAAGGTCCGGCTCTGGGCCAGCCGGAGCGAGGTGGGCGTCGATGTGCGGGGGAAGAGGGGTTTGCCGTCGCCGACGAGGACGGGATGGACGTACACCCGGAACTCGTCGACCAGGTCGTGGCGCAGGAAGGCGGCGGCGATGTCGGCGCCGCCGAGCGCCAGGTCGCCGCCCGGCTGCTCCTTCAGCGCTCTGACCTCCTCCGGGACGACGTCCCGCACGATCGTGGTGTTCCAGTCGGCGTGCTGGAGCGTCCGCGAGTACACGATCTTCGGCTTCTCCCGCCAGATCTCGGCGAACTCGGCGACGACGGCGGAGGCGGCGGGATCCTGGTCGGCCGTGGGCCAGAAGTCGGCCATCAGTTCGTAGGTGACACGGCCGTGGAGGAGGCCGCCCAGGGGACGGATGGTGTCGTTCATGTGCTGGTGCAGTGCGTCGTCGACCCGGTGCCAGCTGATGTCGCGGTCGGGGCCTTCGATGAAGCCGTCGAGGGAGACCGACATCATAAGGATGATGTTCCGCATGGGGTGCAAGGTAGCCGGGCGGGCGCGGGCGGCCCTGTTGCCACGCCTTGTTGTGGGGATACGTTCGGTTCGCGCGACGGACGGCGGTGGCCGGGGTGGGCGAGGTGGTCGGGGGTGGGCTGGGCGTGAGGCGGCGGTGGCCGGACGGGCCGGGGACGTTGGTGGTTCTGGGCGACGGTGACGGTGGTTTGCCGGTTCCGCTGGAGATCGCGGCGTCGTACCGGGCCCGCACCCGGGGGCTGTTGGGCCGGGACTCCGTCGACGGGGCGATGCTGCTCTCCCCCGCCAACAGCGTCCACACGTTCCGTATGCGGATCCCCATCGACGTCGCCTACCTCGACCGCGACCTCACCGTCGTCGCCGTCCGCACCATGCGCCCCGGCCGTCTCGGCCTGCCCCGCCTCCGCGCCCGGCATGTGCTGGAGGCGGAGGCCGGGGTGATGGCGGGGTGGGGGGTGGCAGTCGGGGTGCGGGTGGACGTAGTGGCTGTGTAGTCCCGCCGGCCGATGGCCCGCCTGGTGCGTGGGGGTGTGTTGGCGGCGTGGACGTCAGGGGCTGCTCGAAAAACGTCGAGCCGCACGAGTGCACGTCCTGGCCCCGGCCGGCGGCCCCTCGAAGCGCTCGGCTCTTGAGGACGGGAAGGGGCGGCTCGATCGAGTGGTCGTCCAATGCCTCGCCCTCGACTCAGCGCTCAGGTGCGATCGCGGCAATCACACTCGTACTCAGGCGCCGAAGGCCAGCCAGACCGCCCCCGACGGCGACATTTTCCGGACAATTTCCAGACTCTCCACTGGAGTTCGGCTCCCCACCGGGCGCACCGGACCAGGCCCGCCCCCGGGCCGGAGCGGGCGGCTTCTGAGCGCGGCGTCCCGGACACCGAAACGCCGTTAAGGGATGGAAGGTACGCAGAGGGCGGGTAACGTGCGCCCGGATCACCGGCTGTGACATCGGCACTACACAGAGGACGCGGGGGAGGAACCACGCATGGCGTGGGAGGAGTGGGAGCAGATGAAGGCCACGACGGCCGGGCAGCAGTCCACACGGATGCAGCTCAACCAGTACCCGGCCGACCAGGGAGGGGACGGCACCCAGGGAGACCTTGTAGTGGGGCACAAGGATCTCGAGGCGGTCGGCAAGGCGGCCCATGACCTGTTCACGGACTTCACGACCTACAGCGGGCACGCGCGTGTGGCCTCCGAGGCGGCCGCAGGCGGACTCAAGGGCGAGGGTTTCGCCCTGGGTGGTGCGCTGGAGCATGTGACGGAACGCTGGAGCGAGCAGACCAAGACCCTGCTGGACGCCTGCGCCCACATCTCCAACCACCTGCGGTTCACCAAGAACCAGCACGCTGCCGACGAGTCGTACATCGCCGGCACGGTCAGCAGCATCGCCCTGCTGGACGAGGGCTTCGACGACCGGAAGGGCCACTGAAGCCGATGGACCTCGACGCCCTGCGCCACGGCAACTTCGCGAAGCTCGGTGAAGCGGTCACCGACTGGGAACAGATGACGGAGAAGCTCGCGGATCTGCAGAAGGATGCCGAGACCAACCTCAAGGCCAAGGCCCACAAGGCCAAGTGGGCGGGGGCCAACGCCACCGTCAGCCGCGAGTTCATCACCAAGACCGCCGCCGAGTTCGCCGACGCGCACACCCAGGCCGACTCCATCACCAAGATCCTCAGCGACACGCGCGGCGAGCTGATCGGCTATCGCACCCAGGTGAACGACGCCATCGCGCGAGGCGCGAAGCAGAGCCTGACCGTGATCGACACTGGCGAAGGCTCGTTCACGGTCACCAGGAACACCCGGCCCGACTGGGCGTCCGACCCCAGCGGGAAGACCGACGCGGTGGATCAGAAGGCGGTGGACGACCTCCGCAACGAGATCCAGGGCATCCTGAGCAAGGCGACGGAGAGCGACAATAGCGCCGCCAAGGTCCTGACACTGCTGGTCGACCAGGCCAAGTACGGCTTCGCCGACGCCTCCTACCCGGACCGGGATTCCGCTGCCAAGGTCGTCGCGGCCGCGGAGAAGCTGGCAAGGATGGCCAAGAATCCGGCCGACATGACCCTCGAGGACATCGCCGACTTCAACCGCACGATGGAGCTGTACAACGGCGACTCCCTGTTCGCAGAGCAGTTCGCGACGCGGCTGGGCCCCAAGGGGACGCTCCAGTTCTGGACCGAGATGACCCACGCGCACGCCGGCGCCAGGGACTCGGAACTCGACACGATGAAGAGCCTGCAGAACAACCTGAGCCTGACCCTGGCCACGGCGTCCTTCTCGGACTCCGACGCCATGCAGGACTGGAAGAAGGACCTCATCGCCGAGCGGAACACCAACTTCCGCGCAGCGGACTCCTTCAGTCCCGTCGGCGCTCTCGGCTCCCAGGTCATCAGCAGCCTCATGCGGCAGGGTCAGTACGACACCGAGTTTCTCGACGACTATCGGGAGAAGGTGTTCAAGGCTGACAAGGCAGCAGGGGACGCGGGCACCCATGATCTGTGGGTGAAGGGCTACGACACCCTGGACCTGGTCTTCGGTGACGGCAACGGCCGGGACCCGCTGGAGGGGCTGTTCGAGGGCCTCTCCCACAATCCCGAGGCCGCAACGCACGCGTTCGAGTCCAAGTCGGATCTGGACCACATGCTGGGCACGACCGTGTACACGGAGCGGGGGGAGTCCCTGGGGCGGGCGCTGGAGGCCGCCACGACCGGGGCGGTCGTGGGCGACACGAGCCAGCTGGCTCCGCCGCACAGCGAGACGCAGGTGCGGATCATGAGGCACATCATGGAGGCGGTCGCGCAGCCCGGCGGAGGTGCGGACCTCGTGAGCAAGGGGTTGGGGGACAGCTTCGGCAACATGGCGGCTTCCTACATGCCGGAGATCAGCCAGACACTCTCCGGCCATGGTGCGGAATCCATCTTCCTCACGAACAGCGACGACCCCGACGGTCTGGAGAAGATCCCGAACGTCGTCAGGTTCCTCTCAGCGGTGTCCACCGATCCCGAGGGAAGGGCGGGGATCATCCTCGGAGAGAGCATCTACACCAGCACACTCCTCGAATCGCACCTCACCGACCCGGCATTGTTCGACGGCTCCCAGACACAGGTTCTCGCGGACATCGGCAAGAACGCGGGGACCATCGAGGGCATCGTCGCCCACTCCCTGGCGGACGAAGAAGTGCGATCAGCCGTCAAGGGCGAGACGGAATACAACGACGCTCTGAAGACGAAGGGGGATTTTGCCAAGACCTGGATCGCGATCGGTCTGGCCAACGTGTCGGTCCCCGAGGCATACGGAGGAGCGGCCATGGGGGCCGTGGGCGGAGGAATGCTCGGAGCCGTCGCCGGGCTGGCCGTCGATCGTGTGCTCGAGGGGCAGAAACTCGAAGGGGCCAAGGACGAGGCCCTCTATGCCAGCGCCATGGACTTCTACGACTCGCGGGACTCGGTGAGTCAGCAGGCGCAATGGGCCGCGCAGGACACGATCGACCGGAACGGACTGAGCCTTCCCGAGCAAGGCACCAGCGACCTGGTCCGTGAGGCCGTGAACCAGGGCTATGACGCCAGTAGCGAGTTGCTGACTCGGACGAAGGAGCGCCCCTAGTGGACAAGTCGGCGTGGCGTAGGGGAACCATCGCCTCCTGGGAGAGCGGGAAAGGCTTCCTGCTCGGCCTCCTGATTCTTTGTCTCGTGGGTGGCGGCACGTGGCTCTTCACGATCAAAGGCCTCTATCTTCTGCCGGAGAAAATGTGCGAGGGCACGCTTGAGCGGGGCATGGTGACTCAGGTCCTGCCGCAGGTGCGATCGGCGGAGGACGGCTCCGGCCGCCGAGGCGGAGGAGAAAGCTTCAGCTTCTCCTGCTACGTCCATACGAGCAGCAATGCGTCCCTGTGGGGCCGAGCCCAAGTCCGCCCCGTCTTCCATGAGCAATGGGTCGAAAGCTATCGGGGGAGCGGTGACCACCGGATTATCAGTGTGTCCGCTGACGGAATAGAAGCTCTGGCTCAGCTCGAGGCCGACGACGCCGTCGCGGCCCTCTTCGTGCCCTGTGTTCCTCCTGTCATTCCCCCCTACAACGCCTCCGCGCCCTACGCGGTCATCACCGAGGTGAGTGTGAGCGGAGACACCGAGGCCACCGGTAGGACACTGGGACAGGCCCTGACCGACATCGCCTACAGCCTCACTGAGCACGCCTACGAGCTGGCCGAGTGCAAGAAAGCCCGCAACTTTCCCGAGGAACTACCCCGCTACGAGGACAGCTGAGGAGTAGGGCTGTGGAGGACGAGGAGATCTTCAGGCACTTCGACGGCTGTGGTCAGGTCGAGCTGCGGATCGGCCGCTACGCGGCCTTTGCACAGATGCGCCGAATCGAGGAGATTGCCCACCAGTTCGGCTACCGGCTGCTCTCCAGCGTCAATCGCCGCAGGTTCGGCTGGCAGCTCGTCTACCGACGGGACGACGCCGCTCTCGCCCGCCGTCGCGCAGAACGGACCATCGAGCGGCTGCGTGCGGGTGGTCCGGTGCTGCCGCCCTTCGAGGAGGCCCCGCCTCCGCCACCCCCTCCGCCGCCCCCGGTCGGCCCCCCGCCCCCGCCTTCGCAGCGGTTCCAGGTACCCGAGGGGCCTCCTCCGCCTTCCGTCGGGGGACCGGCCCGGCCGCGGGTTCCTCCTCGGCCCGTTATTCCACCCCCGCCTGCTGTCCCCCCGCCCCCTCCCTCGGACGACTTACCCGCTTGAGTACCGGCCTGAGTAGGAACAGAACGGGGAAATGGCGCAAGACGCTGGTGAGTGGTGGTGTCACCGTGGTGGCGACCGCCGGTGCCGCGATGCTCGCCGGACCGGTTGCCGGAGTCGTGGCCGCCACGGCCGTCCCGCTCATCATGGAGTCCGCCGGATCGGCCGTCAGCACCGCTTACGGCACCCACACCCTGCAGTACCTGGAAGACAACGAGTACAAGAACGATCCGAAGGCGCTGCAGGCCGTGCAAGGGGTCGAGAAGGTGGGCGAGCGAGCTACTGGGACGCCCGCCTACAACTACGCGGAGGCCACGGGAATGAGCGAGAAGGTCGTTCAAGTCATCGGCGATTCGGCCTGGACGGCTTCCGTGTGTTGCTTCGGCCGGCTCACGCCAAGACGTCCGGTGCGCGGGTTGGCCCGCGTTCCCGCGCAGCGGACGTCCGGGGCCTACGTGCCCGGCTCGGATGGGGTGCCGGCGTTCACCGCTTCCCCTCCCCCACCGGCGGGCGGTGGCAGGCGCAGCCGCAGCGGCGCACCAGCAGCAGTCCCCCGCCGTACGGCAGCGGAATGTCCCTCAGCCTGCGGCACGCGACGTGTACGTCCTCGTACCCGCGTTGACGGGCCAGCGTGCACTCCGGCGACAGCTCCCGCGTGTCCGCCGCCGCGCCAGGTCGCGCGCTCACCGCTCGTCCCCGGCTCGGCGGGACTGCGGCAGGACGGTGAGGACGTCCGGCTGCGGCGGGTAGTGCGCGGCGCATGGCCCGCACGCGTACACGACGAACCCCGGCCCCGAGTTCTGGTGCACCACGCTGACCACGACCGGATTCTCGGTGGTCACCTGGCAGCGCACGCACATCCGCACCGGCGGGCGGGGCGCCTTGTCCTCCGTGCCCATCACGCGGCCATCTCCGCGCCGATCACATGCCGGTCGAGGTCGACTCCGAAGTCCGCCGCGAGGACCAGGGCCACACGGCGCCGCCTCTGCCGCGCCCACTCCAACTCCCGTTCCCGGTGGGCCCGCTCCGCCGCGAGCACATAGGGGCGGACCGGCGCCGTCGCCCGGCCGTCGAGCAGCACGGGCAGTCCGTACGGGGAGCGGTGGACGGGAAGCCGTACGGCAAACGGGCCGGGTGCCGCAGGATCGCCGGCGGGGGACGGTCCGGCGGGGCGCGCGTCCGCCCTCCGCCTGCCGGTACCGGGCGCGCACACGTCCAGGATCCAGCGCAGCAGCGCATGGATAATGCTCACTGTCATCAGCTCCTCAGAGGCTGGTGGCCATGCCCCCGGACGGCGCCCACCGTCGCGGGGGTCTTTCTTCTGACGTCGACGACTCTACGGCACTTAGTACGTCTTGGTACGTCCTTTCACGTGATAGGTCGTCCTATGCTGGCCTGAGCTGACCTTTTACGCTCCGGGGCATGATAGAGATCGACCGGGAGAGCATCACCCCGATGTACTTGCAGCTTGCGTCCGCCCTGCGCGAGCGCATCCGGCGCGGCGAGATTCCGGTTGGCCGACGCATCCCTTCTCACCACGAGTTGGAACAGGAGACGGGCGGGGTGGTCAGCCGCCGAACCATCAAGTCAGCCATCGAGGCGCTGCAAGCCGAGGGAATCGTTCAAGGAGTTCAGGGCAAGGGCGTGTTCGTCATCGCCATGCCCGCCGACACATCCGAGGGTGACGAGGCCAACGACTGACGAGCAGGTCGCTGGTTCAGGATGCCGGTGGTCCAGCGCCCCGCCCGCGCCGGCCATCATGCCCCCATACCGGACACGAGAGGACCCATGACTCGGCCGACCCTGTATCGGCGGCTGCAGGACCGCCGCGATCGCTAGCGGCGGAGGCTACCAGCCGGGCGCAGTCTGCCCCGTACCCGAGGAGACGAGCACGGGGGCGGAGTGTGGGGTGAATCCGGCAGGGCAGCGTGTCAGCGATTCAGGTCCATGACCCCGACTCCGAGCCTGTCGTAGGCATCCGGCGCGACAGTTGCCACCAGTGCGCCTTCGGGCAGCGTCGCGTTCGGTCGCGCCGCGTGTACGGCTGCCGCGACCCCGAAGGGGACGTTGTCGCGGGACAGTTCGGCCACGGTCACGGCCATGGCGTAGTCGTCATCGAGTAGACAGAGAACGTCCAGCAGTACACCCGCATGCGCGACGACACCCGGGCGCTCGCGCTCGGCCTCCAGGAGGCACAGTACGGGCGCCCACAAGCGGACGTCGTCACTGGCCGCCGCGGCATGGATCAGGCCAGATACCTGCTTGTTGCCGCCCATCGCCAGGAGTGTGGAAGTGTCGAGGACGTAATGTTCGGTCAGGTTCAACGCGACGACTCCGCCTCCGCGAGCGCGGCCCGGTGAGCCGCGGTGGCCTCACGCATCTTGCGCCGCATTTCTGCCGACTCCTCGTCCGTCACATAGTGCCCGAACCGCTCGGCGAGCAGCGCACGGGTGCGGGTGGCCCGCTCGTTGATCTGCTCGGGAGTCAGCATCTGAGCGGCTATCTCCCGCATCAGGGCCCGAACGCTGATCCCGCGCGCCTCCGCCACGGCGGCGAGCTGGTCACGGACTTCTGCGGGCACGCGGATCATGACGTCAGACATGACACAAGTATACGTAACGTATACGCCGAGCGCCGCAGGCCGAGAGTTCCCCGAGGAAAGGAATGTAGGGTCCCACGCTTCGCTGCATACGCCGAGGCTGTGACCTGCGACTTCTCGCGGTGTCTCATGCTGCTTCATCTGCGGTTGTCTCGGCTCGCGGTGCGTCCCCGCCAGGTTTGCTGAGGCCGCTCCGGACGGGCAGATCGCTGACCTGCGGTGTCTCACGGCCCGCTGTCACCCGGGACGGCTGTGCGGTCGGCTGTGTGGGGGGTGCCGTACGGCGGGAAATGCGGAGGTCGTTCTGCCGCCGGACGTTCGACCGCAGCATCACGCTGCGCGGGGGCATCGCCCGGTCCGCGCCTGCATTCCCAAACTCCTGCCGGATGCGCTCTTCGGGGCCCTCGATCCAGGGCCCGTCTTCGACGGTGCCGTCCCTCTGGCCGAGGTGCCGGACGGTTATCGGGCGATGGACGACCGGTCGGTGCTGAAAGTGCGCATCACCGTCAGAGTGCGGGGGTCGGCGGCACGGGTGTGGTTCCTCCCGTGCCGCGTGGCGCCCTCGTGATGTCAGGCGGCGCGCTTCACGTGGCGGACCAGCCACATCAGCAGGGCGTCCAGGTCGGCGGCGGCCGAGAGGACCCGGTCGACCGCCTCGGGGGTGTGCAGCCACTGCTCGCAGCCGAGGGGACGGGCGGCGATCAGCGAACGGTGGCGCAGCAGGTTTGTACGGGAGTGGTCCGTCGGATAGCCGCGCGGGGGGCGTTTCATCACGTCCCCGGAGATGTCGTAGCCCTTCTTCCGCACGTCCTCGACGATGGCGGACAGTTCGCGGCCGCTCCCCTCGGAGGCCACGGCTTTGCGGAACATGTCCACCTGGCCGGGATCGGGGTACCACCAGGCGCCCTGGATCTGCAGGCCATCCAGGGAGAACCGGAGACCGATCTCGATCTTGCGGCCGAGCCGGATCACCGCGCCCTGGTGCTGCCACCACCAGGAGTCGGTGCGGTAGTGCCAGACGGAGAAGTCCTCGTACCGGGGGTCGGTGTCCGCGACCTCGTTGAGCAGGGCGATCATCGGCTGCCGGACCAGGTGTTCGCGGTCCGCGCGGTAGCGCTCGCGGGTCGCGTGGGTCGGTTCGCCCTGGAGCTGCAACAACACGTCCATGGCCTGCTCTGGCCAGCCGGTGAAGTGTCCGCGCATGCGCGCAGGTTAGCTCACCCGTGATCCGCGCGCGCCGAGAGTGAGACGGGAAGGGAGGCGTAGCCCCAGACAAGGTGGGAGGTGCTGCGGCGGGGCTCGCCGGCTGGTTCGACGTGCCGTGCGCGGTGGGCGAGTTCGTCGAGAAGCACGGAGAGTGCAGTCGATATGCAGCGGGCGGTGAGATTGTGCAGCCGAACTTGAGATCCCACAGGAGGTGTAGGGTCTCGGCGCCGATGACATGTCGATCTTCTGTGACCTGGTGGTTCTCTGTTGTCTCACCGCGATGTCACCCAAGATCAGTCTCAGATCGATGCCATTTCCTCGGCGGAACGATGAGTCTGCGGCTGAGCCACCGAGCACGAGGACTACATGTGAGCTCAGATCGCGCACCGATGAGTTTCCCGCGCCGCGCCGGTCTGTACGCGTGAGACCGACTCACGGAAGGCTGGCGCCATGCGGAAACTGATCTACGGCATGAACCTGACCCTGGACGGCTACATCGCCGCGCCCGGCGACGACATCGGCTGGAGCGTGCCGAGCGACGAGCTGTTCCACTTTTGGTCCGACCAGTTGCAGGCGACCGACCTGTCGCTGTACGGGCGCAAGCTGTGGCAGACGATGAGCTCCTACTGGCCGACCGGCGACCAGCAGCCCAACGCCACACCGGCGGAGATCGAGTTCGCGCGCCGCTGGCGGGACATGTCGAAGGTGGTGTTCTCCTCGACGATCGACAAGGTCGACTGGAGCACCCGCCTGGTCACCGACGACGCGGTCGCCGAGATCACCCGGCTCAAGGCCGAGGACGGCGGCCCGATGGACATCGGCGGCGCGACGCTCGCCGGGGCGGCCATGCGGGCCGGGCTGATTGACGAGTACGTGCTGGCCACCGCGCCGGTCCTGGTGGGCGGCGGCACGCCGTTCTTCACCGCGCTGGACAACTGGGTGAACCTGAACCTGGTGGAGACGCGGACGTTTCCCTGCGGCGTGATCCTGACCAGGTACGAGACGAGGCGCTGAGCGCCCGTCCGGGAGTCACGGGCCGTATGTCCGCGGGTGACACCCCCTGAGTGACCCGGACTACCGCCCGAGCCACCCAAACGAGTGAAGCCCCTGAACTGCAAGTCTCATGGCCACTTCATAAGTGCAGCCGATATGAAGCGGAGCATGAGACTGTGCAGCGAAATCTGAGGCCCTACAACACCGTGGACGACCTGTTAGAACGTTCAGCTCGCCCCCCTCGGGAAGGTGACCTCAACCCTTCGGTTCTTCTTCCGTCCCTCCTCCGTGGCGTTCGAGGAGATCGGGTACTGCTCCCCGTAACCGCGCACGTCGAAGGTGACGTTCGGGTCGTTCAGCTCGTCGTCCAGGACGGCCTGTACGGCGTTGGCGCGCTGCCGGGAGAGGACGTCGCCGTGGGCGGAGGACCCGAGGTTGTCGGTGAAGCCGAAGACGCGGATCCTCGTGGCGTTCTGGGTCTTGATCTCCTCGGCGATGGCGCCGATCCTCGCCTTCGACTCGGCGCTCAGCTTGGCGCTGTCCTTGCTGAACAGCACCTCTGCTTGCAGCGCGAACTTCACGTCGGTGTTGGTGTCCTCCCGGCGCTCGTCACCACTCTGGTCCTCCACGACGGACTTGATGTCGAGCACCTTGGCGGAGGCGAGGGTGGCACCTTCGGGGAGTTTGAGATCGGGGTCGTTGGGGTCGACCTGGACGGGGGCCGCGACGGTGGGTTCGGTGCCCGGGGGAACGCTGGGAGAGTCGTCGGCGTGGGCCGATGCGCCGAAGAGATTGGATGCGACCATGACTGAGACCGCGGCGACGACCAACGTGAGGCGCGGAGTCGTCGTGCGAGCGAGGGAGTGGGTCATGGGGCCCTCACCCGGTGATCTTGATCGTGCCGCTGGCGAACGTCGGCAACTGCAAGGTGACTTCAGCAGTGCTCTCGGGAGGAGCAGGGAACTGCATGAACACCGGGAGAGACTGGCCCCCCTCTAGAGTTCCGAGGCCCACGGTCGTGAGCGGTCGTCCGTCCGTGTCCCGCAGGACGTAGTAGCGCTTCTTCCCCTTGGAGTCCACAAGCGTTGCGCCACCGAATGAGGGGCCGTGCTTGATGACCTCGGTTTCGTCACCACTGGTCTGGGCCGGGATGACCACCGACTTGGCCCCGTCGTTCTTCAGGTTGCCGCTGACGGTGACGAAGCCGCCCGAGTCCCTTTCAGCGGACGTGATCTGGAGCAGCAGCCCTTCCGTGCCCTTGAGCTCCGCCATCGGCGCGTCCGACTGTCCCTCCTGAGCGCTCGGCTGGGATCCGTCACCTTTGGAGGCGGACGCCGACTTCTCCGGCTTCTTGTCATCGCCTCCGTCTCCGCCCCCGCCGCAGCCGGCCACACCGCTGGCCAGTCCAGCCGCGACAATCAGCGCGGCCACCCCCCTGCGGGCCTTCGCAGTGAACCGAATGCTCATCGCTCTGCTTCCTTCTCCACTCGTTCTTCGCTTGTCAGTCGGCCAGGTGGACGTCGAAGAGGTCTTCGGGCTTCGGAAGGCTCTTGCTGTCGGCCGGGTCCAGCGTCCACGTCCCGCTGCCCTTGCAGGTGAGCTGGGGCAATACGTCGCTTCCGGCGTCCTGAGCCGGGGGCTTGTCGCAGAGAGGCTCGATGACGGCCCTTGCCTCCGCTGTCGCGAACATGCCTTCCGTGCCAGGGACGATGGAGTCTCCGACGGGCTTGTTGGCCGTGGCGACGACTTTGTAGGCAAGCGGTCCATCGGTGTCGCACAATGCCTTGGCGTCGTTCAGCTCCGCCAACTGATGAGCACGTGGACACGAGTCCGGATCATGGTCCAGCTTGCCGTCGAAGACGTCCTGCCATTTGGCCGGGTCGAGCAGGTCCCTCACCCATTGCCCCGCGAGTTGGTCCCGGGTGTCCTGGGCCGCCGCGAGCGCCGCCGCGTCCGCTGCCGTCTGGGCACCGTTCCGGCTCACCGCGCCTTGGCCGACCGCTAGATAGGCGAATGCAAGAAAGAGCAGGCCCGCCACCACCGTGATGTAGATGGGGAAGGCCTGCCCTGCATCACTGCGCCTGCACGCAGGCATCAGGTGATTTCGTTGATCTTCTGCTGGATCTTGTTGAGGATCGTCTGCCCGATGTTGGTACCGGTGATCGCCAGCACAATCGCCACAACCACCGCGATGATGCCCAGATACTCGACCGCCGTCTGCCCCTGGTCGTCGGCCCGGCGCCGAACCGCCTCGACCGTCGTGTTCTTCCAGCCGTTCACACGGACCTTGGCCGCGACGGCCGTCTTCAGCATCAGGTCGCTCATGGTGTTCCCTTCGGGGGGTCGCCTTACCGGGACCGTAAGCCGAAAGTCCCCGCTCGCCCCAGGGTCCCAGGGCCCAATCCCGGGCCCAGGCAAGGCCCAGCCCCCCGCTCCCCCTCGCCCGCATCACCGCTCACCCCGCCACTTCGCCGTCGCCTCCGTGCGGTTCGTGCTGTGGAGCTTGGCGAAGATGCGGTTGATGTGGTTCTTGACGGTCTTCTCGCTGATGAAGCAGGTGGCGGCGATCTGCTGGTTGGTCATGCCGGATGCGATGAGGTCCATGATCTCCGCCTCCCTCGCGCTGAGTCCGAACGTCGACCGTGCCGATGACGACTGTCCCACAGACGGTTGCAGTTGCGAAAGCGGTTTCGCAAAAGTGGCTGAGTAAGGGGGAATAGAGGGATCATCACCATGTGCACTCGCACTCCCCTGAAGATGAGCCAGCAGCGCCGCCGCCGCCGTCGGCGTGAAGTGCGGCCGACCCCGCCTGATGTCCCGTACGGCGGCCACCAGCTCGTCCACCGTGAACTCGCCGTGGACCAGGTAGCCGCCCGCGCCCCTGCGCAACGCCTCCTGGACGATCTCCGACTCGCGGCTGTAGGTGAGCATCATGACGGGGGCGAGGCGGACCAGGTGTGGGAGTGCCTGGATGCCGTCGACGCCGGGCATGCGGACGTCCAGGAGGACCACGTCGGGGCGGTGGAGGTGGGCGGCCTCGTACGCCTCGCGGCCGTCGGCGGCCTCCGCGACGACCGTGATGTCCTCGCGGCCGGAGAGGAGGGCCGTCAGGCCCGCGCGGACGACGGGGTTGTCGTCCGCGACGACCACCCGCAGGGGGGCGGGCGGCGGAAAGTCCTCGAAGGGGCTCGGTGGGGGTGGCTGAGGCATCGCGCGGCCTCCTCTCGTGTCGTCGTCGTCCGTACGGTCGTCCGTACAGTCGTCCGTACGGTCATACGTGGGGAGCCGCCAGGGACGTCAGTGTCGCCAGCGGAAGTTCCAGGCGGACCTCCGTGCCCCGGGAGTGGGCGCCGAGTCCGACGCGGAGCCGAGCGCCCACGGAGGCGGCCCGTTCGGCCATGCCCACCAGGCCGAAGTGGCCGGTGCGGCGGAGTTCTTCGAGGGTGGTGTCCGGTGGCAGGCCACGGCCGTCGTCGTACACCGTCACCCGCAGACAGTCGCCGTGGACGCCCGCCTCCACCTCGACCCGGGTCGGGGACGCGTGGCGGTGGGCGTTGTCCAGGGCTTCCGCGGTGATGGTGAGGAGGTGGCGGGCCACCACGGGCGGGACCAGCGGGGCGGTCCCTGAACCCGTCGGGCGGTACGTCGCCGCGACACCCGTGCGGGTGCTGAAGTCCGCCGTACGCGCGCACAGTTCCGTCAGTACGTCCGTACCCGCCGTCGGGTCGGGCTCGCGGCGCAGGTCGTCCAGGAGTTCGCGGGACTCGGCGGCGGCGCGGCGGGCGCAGCGGGCGACGAGTTCGGCCTGTTGCCTGATCAGGGCGGGGTCTGGGCGGTCGGCGCCGGCCGAGGCGGCGAGGCCGTCCGCCGCGAGGGCCACGCCGTGCAGGGTCTTGGCGACCGAGTCGTGCATCTCGCGGGCGAGGCGGGCGCGTTCGGCGCCGACCGCCTCCGTCGCCGCGAGGCGGGCGCGGACCTCGGTCAGGGCCTGGGTGGCGGTGCCGAAGCGGAGCATCAGGCCGCGCAGGCTGGAGCCGACCGCGCCGGTGATGACACAGAAGCCGGGCAGGAGGAGGGTCTCCGCGGAGGTGGAGTCCAGGCCCCTGGTCGTGGTGCAGACGAGCAGGAGTATCAGCGACTGGAGGGAGGCGAAGCAGGCCGCTCCGCGCCAGCTGTAGACGATGCCGGCGAGGAGGGGGGTGCAGACGCTGACGTAGGCGAGGGTGGTGTCCGGGCCCGCGGAGATGAGCAGGAGCGAGCCGAAGAGGGTGTCCGCGGCGAGGAGGGCGGGGTGGCGCAGGAGGAGGGGGCCGAAGCGTTCCCAGTCGCGGAACAGGACGTAGGAGCCCATGAAGGTGAGGACCACGGCGGTGGCCACCAGGCGGGTGGGGACGCCGGGGGCGGCGTTGAGGAGGGCGGCGGGGGCGGCCAGGGCGATCATGGCCAGGCGGAAGCCGAAGGCCTGGCGGCACATGGCTTGGAGGGCGTTGACCTGGAGGGGGATGGCGGGGGTGGGTGGTTCCGGTGGGGCGGATGCTGGGGCGCATGCGACGTCGACGGTCGCCGGGATGCCCTCCAGCGCCGCCGGGATACCCTCCACCGCCACAGGGATGCCCTCCAGCGCCGCCGGGATACCCTCCACCGCCACAGGGATGCCCTCCAGCGCCGCCGGGATGTTCTCCGCCTCCGCCGACCGCCCTTCCAACACCCACCCCACCGGCGGCGGCTCCGCCCTCGCCGACAGCTCCGTGCGGTCCTTCGTCGTAGTCATCCCCTCGCCCTCCCCTACTCACCCGTGAGCGTGCCGAAGTCCGTGCCGGAGCCCAGGAGCAGGCCCGCGCCGAGCAGGAGCATGGTGGCCGGGACCATGAAGGTGGTGATCATCATGGTGGCCTTGGGGACCGCGCGGGCGGCCTTGCGACGGGCGTTCTGCGCGTCCGTGCGGCGCATGTCCTTGGCGATGGAGACGAGCGTGTCGACGATCGGCGCGCCCAGTTCCTCGCCCTGCTGGAGTGCTGTGACGAACATGGCGACCTGCTCGGAGTCGTTGCGGCGGCGCAGTTCCGCGAAGGCCTCGCGGCGGCTCATGCCGAGGTCCATCTGGCGGAGCGTGATGCGGAGCTCGTCGGCCCACGGGCCCTCGTAGCGGGAGGCCACCCGGTCGAGTGCCTGCCGGAAGCCGAGGCCCGCGCTGACGACCACCGCGAGGACGTCGAGGAAGTCGGGGAGGGTACGTTCGATGACGTCCTTGCGGATGCGGATCGCCGACCAGATGCCGACCTCCGTCCAGAACGCGCCGAAGGCGAGGAGCAGCAACGCCACGAAGAAGTCGCCGCGCATCAGGAAGACCAGGAAGCCCGTTCCGCCCAGAGCGCCGTACACCGCGCGGCGGGCCGCGTAGCGGTCGATGGTCAGGCCGCCGGGGTTGCCCGCCAGGTCTATCTTGCGGCGGTACCTGGCGACCTGCTTGGGGCCCATGAGCCGCAGTACGGCGGGCGCGTAGCGCATGCCCATGCGGTCGACGACGGAGTCGACGACGCCGGTGCGGGTGGCGCCGACCTCCAGGGCGAGGGCCAGGTCGGAGGGCAGTTTGGCGTCCGCGCGGTACATGCGGATGCCGGCGAAGACGCCCCAGACGCTGAGGCCCATGACGAACGCGAGCAGGAGTCCCACGGCTCCGCCCCCTCTCAGACGTCGATCCGCGACATACGGCGGATGAGGATGAAGCCGACCGCGTACAGCGCGAACGCGATGATCACCGCGCCCTGGCCGAGCGGCGAGCCGGTCATGCGTTCCAGGGCGCCGTCCCTGACGCCGTTCATGAGGAACAGGGAGCCCACGCCCATCACCGGAACGGCGTACGACGTCATGCTGACCTGGGAGAGCTGGGTGCGGATCTCGCGTCGCGTCTCCTTGCGCTCCTCCAGCGTCTCGGTGAGGTTGCGCAGGGCGCCGACCACCTGTCCGCCCGCGCGGTTGGACAGGACCAGGGTGGTGACGAGGACGACCAGTTCGCGGGACGGAAGGCGGTCGGCCAGCTCACCGAGCGCGTCATCCATGGAGTGCCCGATGGTCAACTGGTTGGCGACCCGCGCGAGTTCCTCGCCGGCCGGGGCCTCCAGCTCCTCCGCCGCCATGCCGATCGCGGTGCGCAGGGCGAGGCCGGCCTGGGTGGCGTTGGCCAGGATGCGGGCGAGTTCGGGGAGTTGGTTGATGAACCGCTCGATGCGTTTCTGGCGCTGCCAGTTGAGGAACTGCACGGCCGCCCAGATGCCGAGCAGCCCCGCGATGGGGCCGAAGAAGGGCGCCAGGGCGGCCTGGCCGATCAGCCACAGGCCGGCCACCGCCGCCAGCATGCAGGCGAAGAACTCGCCCGGGGTGATGTCGAGGCCGGTCGCCGCCAGCCTCAGCTCCAGCGACCGGCCGAGGCGCGTACCGCGCAGCCGTCGGTCCAGGTTGCGGAAGCGGCGTCGGCGGCCGGTGCCCGAGAGCTGTCCGGTGGCGGCGAGGCGGTCGACGAGGGCCGCCTGCTGCGCCCGGCCCCTCGCGTAGAGGTGCAGGCCCACGACGGCGAGGGTGCAGGTCAGCAGTGTGACGCCGGTGGTGAGGGTGACGAGGGTCTGGAGGTCCATGGGCTGTCCTGCCTACCTGGCTTCTCGGGTGGCCAGCTGGTCCACCGTGTGGGCGACGCCGAAGGCCTGAGGGATGGGCTGGCTCGCCATGTAGAGGCGGTCGGCGGTGCGGCGTGGGAGGGGGAAGTACTGGAAGGCGCCGTAGACACGGCCGTCCGAGGTCATGGGCCGGGCGTCGAAGCGGGCCACGGTGGCCAGCCGGTACGGCTCCCCGCCGTGGCTGTCGAGCACCGCGATCTCGGTGATGCGGCGGGCGCCGTCGGCGAACCGGGTGAGCTGCACGATGACGTCGACGGCACTGTTGATCTGGTCGTGCAGCGCCACGAACGGCACCGCCACGTCGGACATCGACGCCAGCGTCTGCAGTCGCGTCAGCGCGTCCTCGGCGCTGTTGGCGTGCACGGTGGCGAGGGAGCCGTCGTGGCCGGTGGACATCGCCTGGAGCATGTCGAGGGACTCGCCGCCGCGGACCTCACCGACGACGATCCGGTCGGGCCGCATACGCAGCGAGTTGCGCACCAGGTCGCGGATGGTGACCTGGCCCTGCCCCTCGACGTTCGGGGGCCGTGACTCCAGGCGGATCACATGCGCCTGCTGGAGCTGGAGTTCCGCCGAGTCCTCGATGGTGATGATGCGTTCGCCGTTGGGGATCAGACCGGAGAGGGCGTTGAGGAGGGTCGTCTTGCCGGTGCCGGTCGCGCCCGACACGATGACGTTGAACTTCGCCTGCACCAGCCCCGCCAGCAGCAACAGCATGTGGTCGTCGAGCGAGCCGAAGCCGATCAGCTCGTGCAGCGTGAAGGAGCGCGGGAAGCGGCGGATGGTGAGGATCGGGCCGGTCAGCGAAAGCGGCGGGATGATGACGTTGACGCGCTCGCCGGAGGGCAGGCGGGCGTCGACCATCGGGTTCGACTCGTCCACGCGGCGGTTGACCGTCGAGACGATGCGCTCGATGGTCTGCATCAGCTGGTCGTTCGAGGCGAAGCGGAGCGGCAACTGCTCGACGCGTCCCGCCCGTTCGACGAAGATCGCGTCGGGCCCGTTCACCATGATCTCGGTGATCGACGCGTCCTCCAGCAAGGGCTCCAGGATGCCGAGGCCCAGCGCCTCGTCGACCACCCGGCGGATCAGCTGGGAGCGCTCCACCGTCGACAGGACCGGCCCCTCCCGGCTGATGATGTGCCCCAGCACCCGCTCCAGGCGCGCCCTGCGCTCGGCGGCCGCGAGCGAACTCATCTCCGCGAGGTCGATCTCCTCCAGGAGCTTGGCCCGGTAGGAGGCGACCAGATGGCCGTCCTCACCCCGGCTGCCGTGCTCCTCGGGGGAGTTGATGCGTGCCCGCAGGCTCATGGGTCCGGTGCTCCTCGTCGCTCGTCGCTCAGTGGTCGATCGGCATCGTGGCGGTCTTCACGGCGGGGTCGAAGTCCCAGATGAGGACGACGGACGGGATCTCGACCGTGGCAGTGACGGTCACCTCGTCGCCGCTGCGGGCCGGGACGCAGTTCGTCCCGTCGGCGAGCCAGTCACTGACGGCCTCCTGGCAGCCCTGCGGTGCACTGTCCCCGAGCGAGGCTGCCCGCGCCCCCGCCCGCGCCGCCGTACCGGCCTGCTGGGCGGCGTACGCGATGATGCCCAGCTGGATCCCGGCCAGGGCGACGAGGATGAGGATGGGTACAAACCCGAGGTACTCGATGGCGACTTGTCCCCGGTCCCGCCGCCCCCGCCGAGGGCGCCCCGCACGCTCGTACGACATGTCAGTGCTTCGCCTCCTCCACGGCGCCGGCGTGGCCCTCCGCCTTGAACGGGAAGGAGATGCTGCCCGGGAAGAGGACCGGGACCTCGACGGTCACGCTGGCATGCACATAGCCGGTCCCGCCGCAGTCCTCGACCGTCCCCTTCCACGATCCCGACAGGTGCTTCTCTCCCGCCTCCTGGCACGCTGCCAACCGCGCACCACCTGGCGACACCGCCGTCCCCGCCCGTACCGCCTCGTCCGCAGCATTCCCCGCGAGCGTGTAGGCGTACCCCACGAGCACGCACTGCCACACCAGCACCAGGGTCACGATGATCACCGGTGTCATGCCGAGGAACTCGATGGTGACCTGCCCCCGGTCCCGGTGGAGCCGCCCTCTCAAGGCCATGGTCATCCCCCTCCGTCCCTGCGCCGCCGGAAGCCGACCGACCCCCGGCTGCCGCGGTGGCCGCTCTCGTTGGCCTTGACGAGGCCGAGTTCGCCGGCGAGGCCCCACAGGGCCTGTTTCACCGTGCTCTTGTTGTCGAGGGCGTGGATGCGGCCGGCGTCGACGGCGCCCTGGAGTTCCTTGAAGTTGGCGGGGATCGCGGTCGAGGCGATCGCGGTGCCGGTGATCTTCTGGATGAGGGCGGGCTGGATCTCCGTACCGCGGGTGTGGCGGTTGACGACGATTGTTGTCTCCTCCGCCTTGCGGATCTGGAGGCGGTCCCACATGCGGACGATGCGTTTGGCGCCGCGGACCGCGAGCACGTCCGGGGTGGTGACGAGCAGGGCCGTGTCGGCCATCTCGACGGCGGCGGCGCCGGCGCCGCCGAGCTGGGCGCCGCAGTCGACGACGACGACCTCGTAGCGGGAGCGCAGGGCGCTGACGATCTGGCGGGCGGCGCGGTCGGTGACCTCCTCGCCGCGTTCGCCCTCGCCGGGGGCGAGCAGCAGGGCGAGCCCGGTGTCGTGGCGGAAGACGGCGTCGGCGAGGACGCGCGGCGAGATGTCGGTGATGGTGGCGAGGTCGACGACGGAGCGGCGGAACTGGACGTCCAGGTAGGAGGCGATGTCACCGGTCTGGAGGTCCATGTCGAGCAGGGCCGCGTTGCGGCCGGACGCCTGGGCGGCCAGGGCGAGTTGGATGGCGGTGAGGGTGGTGCCGACGCCTCCCTTGGCGCCGCTGACCGTGACGACGGTGCCGCCGACGCCGGTGAACACGTCGCCGCCGTGCCCGAGATGGCGTCTTACGCCCACCGACCACTGGGCGACGGCCTGGACGCGGTGGGCGAGTTCCTCGTAGCTGAGCGGCTGCGCGACCAGGCCGCGGGCGCCGGAGTCCATGGCGGCGGAGAAGAGGTTGGGGCTGGCGTCGGTGGTGATGAGGATGACGCCGACGGCCGGGAAGCGCAGGGCGACCTCGCGGATGAGTTCGAGGGCGGGGACGGGCCCGATCCGCTCGTGGACGACGACGACCTCGGGCAGTTCGTCGACCGACTCGGCGGCGAGGCGGGCGAGGGTGTCGATGAGCTGGGTGGAGTCGGCCACCGGGGCCACCGGTTCGGCGTCCGGGAGCTGGCTGAGCAGGGTCGTGACGGAGCGGACGGCGTCCGGGTCGCCGACTGCCGGGAGGATCCTCGTGGGCATGGCGGCCTCTCACTTGTCCTTCGTGAGTTCGTACGTACGGTCCTTGTCCGGCACCGTGCTGTCGCCGCCGGGCGCCACCAGCGCGAGCCGCACCCGCTTGGCGAACGACTCGGCGTACGTGATGCGCTGGGCATCGAGGGAGGAGAGCGCGAAGGTGATCGGGACGGCGTCCGTGGGTTCCCGGGTGCGGTCCTCCGGGTCGGGTTCGAGGGCCTTCAGATCGCCCACGTCCAGGACTTTGGCGTTTGTTACGATGATCTTGGACTGAGCGGGGTCACCCTCCCGCTCACCCTCGAAGGTGGCGTACACGTTGACCGTGGAGCCCGGCGTGATCTTGCCGGCGACACCGGTCGCCGCATCGATCATGATGGCGACCTCCTGCTGCCCGGGCTGCAGGGCGGGTTGGTCCACCATCATGTCGCTCTGCAGCAATGAGCCCTTTTTCAGCGTCGTCACGGCGATCTTCCCGCGGATGTCGGCGAGGTCCGTGACCGCGTTGGCGGACAGCCAGCGCTCGGGCATCTCTATCTTCTCGAACTGACCCGTGGTGAGGGCGGTGTAGGGCGGCACGTTGTTCTTCAGCTGGTACGCGGTGACCTCGGGGCCGACCTTGGACTTCACGTCGCTGATGACGGAGAGCACGCCGACGAAGGCGCCGATGGCGCACAACACCGACAGGAGCAGGAGAATCACGCCGCGGCGCTGACGGGAGTTCATGAACCGTGCAACCTCGTTGGGGGTCGGGTCGAGCGGGCGGGGGGTTGGGGAGACCGGTCGAGGGTTCAGCCGACGGCGGCCTGATCCCCGTACAGCTGGATTTCGTACCCAGGTGACGCGCTCTCGTACACGGGCGGGGTCGCGGAGCAGAACACGCAGCGGTCCCCTATCACGTCGACACCGCACCAGTGGCAGACGGTCTGCCGCACGGACGTGACCAGTTGGTAGAGCACAGACAGATCGGGCAGGTAGGCGCAGAACTCGATCAGCTTGCCGGTCCCCCACCACTCGGCGGACTCGGCGGGCAGCGGCACCTCGCGCAGCCCCTGCGCGTGCCAGGCGGGGGCGAGTGTGGCGGTGACCCAGTCGGACTGGAGCTGCCCCTTGCCGACCAGCAGCGAGGTGTCGAAGTCGGGCCCGGCGAGGCGTGCTTCGGGCCCGATCTTCACCAACTGGGGCTGTGGATGGGCGACCACGCCGAACTGGCTGCCCGGGACCCATGACCTGGCATGGGACTTCAGGTTCACCGGCACGCGGTCGAGGCGGGCGACGGAGCCGAGCAGCGCGCCGGCGTGGATGTAGTGGGTCAGCAGCCGCCCGGCCGAGGCGAGCACACCCGGGCTGAGGTCGCAGGAGGCGAGTTGCCGCAGCTGCCGTACGAGGACCGCGAGTCCGAGGGGAGGCAGCTCCGGCCGGAAGAGAGCGATCCGATCGCTCTCGAGCAGCGACCGCACGGTGTACAACCGCCGCTCCAGCGCGGCCGGAACGGCCCCCGAGTACGCGACGACCACATACCCGTGCTGCTCGATGGCGGCCTGCAGCACGCCCACCGCCCGGTCGAGCGGCATGCTTGCGAAGTCGTTCAGGACGACGGCGGGCAGGGTCCGCTCGTCCTGCGGCGGCAGCGCCATGTCGGCACTGGTCACGGCAATGGCAGTTGGCACGCGCAGCTCCCCTATCCCCGCCCCTCGGCGCACCCGGTGTTACTCCGGCGCACCGAGGTGACTTCATTGCGTGACTACCTCAGCACTGTATCCACGCGCCTGTGGACGGAGAACAGCGTTTGCGCAGCCGGTAGGCAACTGACATCACACAAGTCGCGGCAAAACGGGGCAGGTTGCACACACGAAGTCTCCACAACCCTCGCCCTTGACACTTCGATTGGTCTGGACCAAATTCTGGTCTGTACCAATCTCCTTGGACCTCCCACTCCCTACGGAGGCACCATGAACCGCGCACGACTCGTCAGCGCCGCCGTTGCCGCAGCCCTCTGTCTGTTACTCCCGGGCCGGGCAGCCGCCGCCGACACCAACAACGCGAAGAACGCCGGCTTCGAGTCCGGCCTGAGCAACTGGACATGCTCGGCGGGCAGCGGTACGACCGTCTCGTCCCCCGTGCACAGCGGATCGACCGCGCTGCAGGCGACCCCGGCGGGCCAGGACAACGGCCGCTGCACCCAGACGGTGACGGTGAGACCGAGTTCGACGTACACGCTGAGCGCGTGGGTGCGGGGCGGGTACGCCTACCTGGGCGCGACGGGCACGGGGACGACGGACGTGTCGACCTGGACGCCGGATTCGTCGGAGTGGAAGCAGTTGCGGACGACGTTCGCGACGGGGGCGTCGACGACGTCGGTGACGATCTACACGCACGGCTGGTACGGGCAGGCGGCGTACTACGCGGACGACGTGTCGGTGTACGGCCCGGACGGCGGGGGTGGCGGCGACCCGGAGCCGACTGTCCCTGGGGCACCTGGTGGTGTGACGGTCTCCGGTACGACGTCGTCGTCGGTGTCGCTGGCGTGGAACGCGGTGTCGGGGGCGACGGGCTACAACGTCTACCGGAGCGGCACCAAGGTGACGGCGGTGACGGGCACGTCGGCGACGGTGACCGGCCTTGCGGCGTCGACGTCGTACTCCTTCCAGGTCACGGCGACGAACGCGGCGGGTGAGTCGGTGAAGTCGGCGACGGTGACGGGTCGGACGACGGCTCCGACGGGCGGGGGCACCGGCCTGCCCAAGCACGCGGTGACCGGCTACTGGCAGAACTTCGACAACGGCGCGACGGTCCAACGGATCTCGGACGTCCCCTCGGCGTACGACATCATCGCGGTGGCCTTCGCGGACGCGACCGGGGCACCGGGCGCCGTGACGTTCAACGTGGACTCGGCCGGGCTGGGCGGCTACACGTTCGACCAGTTCAAGGCGGACGTGAGGGCGAAGCAGGCGGCCGGCAAGAAGGTCATCGTGTCGGTGGGCGGCGAGCGCGGCACGGTGTCGGTCAGCGACTCGACGTCGGCGACGAACTTCGCGAACTCCGTGTACTCGCTGATGCAGACGTACGGCTTCGACGGGGTCGACATCGACCTGGAGAACGGTCTGAACGCGACGTACATGACGCAGGCGCTGAGGTCGTTGCAGGCGAAGGCGGGCCCGTCGCTCATCCTGACGATGGCGCCGCAAACGATCGACATGCAGTCGACGTCCAACACGTACTTCCAGACGGCGTTGAACGTGAAGGACATCCTGACGGTCGTCAACATGCAGTACTACAACAGCGGCTCCATGCTGGGCTGCGACGGCAAGGTCTACGGTCAGGGCTCGGTGGACTTCCTGACGGCGCTGGCCTGCATCCAGCTGGAGGGCGGGTTGTCTCCGTCGCAGGTGGGGCTGGGGGTGCCGGCGTCGACGCGGGGGGCGGGCAGCGGTTATGTCTCGCCGTCGGTGGTGAACGCGGCGCTTGACTGCCTGACGAGGGGCACGGGGTGCGGGTCGTTCAAGCCGTCCCGGACGTATCCGGACCTGCGGGGCGCTATGACGTGGTCGACGAACTGGGATGCGGCTGCGGGGAATGCTTGGTCGAGCGCGGTGGGGTCGCATGTGCATGGGTTGCCGTAGACAGACAGACGGCTTGCCATAGGAAGCCAGCGCACCCGATCCTCTGATCCGCACCTCGACATCCGGTTCGGGGTGCGGACCATTGATGACCGCTGCTCGGCGCATCCTGGCGAACAGGTGGCGATGCTTACTCGGTTCATTCTGTCCGCGGACTCGCAGCGCAGGACCGTCTCTGCGAAGAATCATCTCATGGACGCACACACTGCAAAGGTTCGGTGAACCGTCCTTACGCGGTCACGTCTCATCGCGGAGATAGGAAAGAAAACTCTCGATATCCGACTTCACATAGCTGGATACGTAAGGCAACGCCCCCACGATTGCTTTAAGTTCACGAGCAAGGTCAGGGCAATCTCTCCAAACCTCCGGATCGCGCCTGACCAACACGTACAGCAAGTCGCCGTCGTAAAATCCGCCCGCTGCCTGATCGAGGACGTCGGCTCGCAACTTCTCCACACCCAGGGGAAGCAGCCAAGGGAGCCCTACCTCCTGCCCGATGAGGCGGGCCAGCTCGTGCGGTTCCAGCGTCCCGATCGGTCGTCGACGCAGATCATGAACGTTCCTGACCATCGAGGTCGCATCTGCCGGCGGGGCCGGCCAGCGCTGACCGTCCAACTGTTCAATCGACTTGGCGCGATCGATGGGCTGCGACATCGTCAGTTCCTTTCCTGCCCCCCGTGGCTGCCATGAAGGAGGGTCGTACCAATCTCGCTTTGAACAGAATGCAACGGCCCCATCGACGGCCGATGGAGTGCAGGAAACCATTCAGGCGATCAAGCTCTTCAATGGCTTCCTCGCGCTTCTTCAGTAGCACTTCCATGCCACGGTCTGTGATGGATGCCAGCGGACTTCTCAGCTCCGCTTCCAGAGCCAACCGAACGTTGTCCAAGCCATTGCGAGCCTGCCTCAAATCTTCAATGTGGTCTGGTCGCCCGCCGCGTCCAGGTCAAAGCCGCGGGGCCCTGGATTCAGAGAGGAGGCCGTCCACCCCCTGCAAGTACTGGCGGCTTCCCGCACAGACATGGCCTCATCCAAGCGGTGCTGCCCCTGCAACTGACCAGCCCAAAATGAGGTTGGAAAAGCTTACTGCCTCAGTCTTCCGGGATGTCGACCTGCAGCAGATGTTGGATGATGATCTCGAAATCCGACAGCGCTTTGAGACAAAATTCTTGATCTTGAACATTGATAGAGTGAACAACGTCTCTGAAGCTGGGGTCGGCGAGCCCGTGCGCCTCAAGTAGAATCCGCGTTGGGACCAGTACCCAGTTTCTGCGCGTTCTGTCGATTTCCCAGTCAACTTGCGTCGGCAGAGCCCTTACGGCAGCTTCAATGAGCTGCGCCACCCCTTCTTCTGGGAACGCGTAGCGCCACCCCATGTAAGGAACCTGAGCGTAGCCATATACAGAATTGAATTCCGTAGGCAATTTAAACCATGCGAGTTCTCCAAACCTGCTCAGCGCTTGCACTGCCTGTTCGCCACGACTCGACACAATCATCCATTCACTTGTCACCAGAGAGGTCCAGAGTATCCCCCGTCTTGGACGATCAGCTTCTTTCCTGGATTCTCTAGGCGAATGGCTCGCTCATAGTCACCGTATGGAATTGGTTTTGAGCTCATCGCGGGATCGTACACATATCGCCCGTCCGCATAAACATCATGATAGCGATATTCCGTCACTACGCGACCTGCACCTTCAGGAATATTAATGGCTGAACTTTCGCGCATTGTGAAATTGATGATCTCCCCTCGCCCTCCAGCCTCTCTGAGAATGTACTCTGCAATCTCCGAACAGTCGATATTTCCACCAATCGGAGCAGATCTCATGGCTGCGGTCGCTCCTTCGTCGGGCGGATGGTTCGGGTTCGGCTCCCTGAAGTCGTAGGTCCCGCGCCCATTCTTGCCACGAGGGCATTCGGGAGCAAGTCCGAGTGAATCAGATTGTCCGTGTGGATTATGAACATAGGTGCTTGGGTTGGGTGCTGGGACGAGCCCGAGGGGATCAGAGGTGAGGTATCGGGCCGTTTCGGGGTCGTAGTGGCGGAAGTAGTTGTAGTGGAGGCCCGTTTCCGGGTCGTAGTACTGGCCGGGGAAGCGGAGGGGTGTGTAGGTGGTGCTGTTCGCGGCCCACGCGGTGGTGCCCCACAAGGTGCTTCGGGTGCGCCAGGCCAGGTCTCCCTGCTCGTCCAGCAACTCGGTCGGGGTGCCGACGAGATCGGTGACGATGGAGAAGAAACGGGAGTCGATCTCGTCCTGGGGTGCGTCGGCGGTAGTGATGCGCTCTGTCTGGGCTACGGGGTGCAGGCCTCGGTGGTCCCAGGTGAGGGTGACCGGGTGGGGCAGGGCGACGGACGTGGTGGTCTGTTCGCACAGGGTCGTGCCATCCCAGGTGAAGTCCACTCGTTCGACGACCGTTTCGCCGTCCTCCGCCAGGCGGAGCTTCGCCGTACGGCGGCCCAGAGGGTCGTACGTGTAGCGCCAACGTGTGCCGTCCGGGGTGGTCACTCCCGTGAGGCGGTCCTCCGCGTCCCACTCGTACCGCCAGGTGTCCGGCTTGCGGGACAGGCGGGTCTTCTGGCGCAGGGTGATGCGGCCCAGCTCGTCGTGTTCGTAGCGGACATTGCCGGCTCGGGTGATGCGGGTGCCCTCGTAGTCGCGCGTGCCGGTTGCGTCCCCGCCGGGGTGTGAGGACGGCCATTGCGCCGTCGTCTGGTTGCCGATCGCGTCGTACGCGTACGTCTCCGTCCAGTTCGCCGCGTGGACCGCCGTCACCCGGCCCGTCGCGTCCAGGTCGAAGCGGCGGGAGCCGGACAGTTGGTCGTCGATGCCGATCAGGTTGCCGTCGGCGCGGTAGGTGTAGGAACGGTGTTGCACCGCACGGTCGCCGGCGCCCGTCACCGACTGGGTCGTCAGGCGTCCCAGTGGGTCGAAGGTGTGCTCCAAGGTGACCGTCTCGCCGATACGGCGGGACAGTTCGCGGCCTGCCGGGTCGTACGTGATGTCGATCGAGCGGCCGGACGCCACCATGCCGGTGCGGCGGCCAGCAGCGTCGTACGACCAGGTCGTCGTCGCGCCGGCCGGGGTCGTACGGCCCGTGCGGCGTCCCAGCTCGTCGTAGGTGTACGCCAGCGTGCGGCCGTCGACCGTCTCTGAGCGCAAGCGGCCGAAGCGGTCACGCAGGAGGGTCAGACGTGTGTCGTCCGGGCCGATCGCCTCGGCCAGCTGGTCCGTCATGTCGTACGCGTACGTCGTGACCCGGCCGGCCACATCCTTGCGGATCATCTGGCCCAGCTCGTTGTGCTCGAACCCCGTCACCTCGCCGAGCGCGTTCGTCCGGGAAATCAGGCGGTCGACCTGGTCGTACGTGTACGTGAGCGTGCGGTCGTCGAAGTCCGTCTCCGTGATCAGGCGTCCGGCCGCGTCGTACTCGTAATCCCACATCAGGCCCTGCGGGTTGGTGACCTTCGTCAGGCGCAGTTCCAGGTCGTGGTCGAACTCGTAGCGCACGCCGTCCGGGCCCGTGCGGGCCGTCAGCAGGTCGAAGTGGGTGTACTCGAAGCGGGAGATGCCGCCGATCGGGTCCGTGTGGGTGGTGCAGTTGCCCTCGCCGTCGTACGTCCATGACTCGGTCGAGCCGTCGGCTGCGGTACGGCGGGCCAGATGGCCCTCCACCGTCCACTCCAGGCGGGTCACGGCGCCCGTGGGGTCGGTGAGGGTTACCGGGCGGCCGAAGGCGTCGCGTTCGTAGCGGGTGGTCGCGCCGAGGGCGTCCGTGATCTCCAGGGGAAGGCCTGCCCTGTCGCACACGATCGTGGTCGTGTGGCCCAGCGGGTCGGTCACGGAGGTGACATGGCCTGCCTCGTTGCGGGTGAAGTGCGTGGTCCGGCCCGGCGGGGCGGTCACGGAGGTGCGGTTGCCCCGGTCGTCGTACATCTGGCGGATCACCGTGCCGTCCGGACTGACCACCTTCACTGGCAGGCCGAGTTCGTTGTACTCCGCCCTTGCCTCACGGCCGTCCGGGCGGGTCAGGGCGAGGAGGTTGCCCGACTCGTCGTAGTGGAACGTGGTGCGGTGGCCGAGGGGATCAGTGCGGGAGAGGAGGCGGTGGTAGCGGTCGCGTTCGAAGCGGGTGACCGCGCCGAGGGGGTCGGTCTCGGCGACGATCTGGCAGGCGTCGTTGACGACGTAACGCCGGGTGTGGCCCTCGGCGGTGGTCGTGGTCGTCACGCGCAGGCCGGTGTCCGGGTCCGTGTCGCCGTAAGAGAGGCGCAGGGTCAGGTGGCCGTGCGTGCCGCCCTCGGCGATGCAGCGGTCCTGGTCGTCGTACTCGTACGTGTAGCCGCGGTCGTTCGTGTCCGTCCAGGAGGTGACGCGGCCGGACTGGTCGTAGGTGAACCTGAGAGGGAGCCCGGAGGAGTTGATGACCTCGGTCAGGTTGCCGTCGGTGTAGGCGTAGCGCTTCAACTCCTCACCCGTGGCGGCGAGGTGAAGGGCCGTCACGCGGCCCGTCTGCGTGGCGACCCGGACGTGGTGGCCGCCGCTGGAGATCACGGCCAGTGGCGTGCTCTCGGCGTCGTACTCGAACGTGATCCAGTTGCCGTTGCGGTCGTCGATCTGTTCCAGGACCGCCAGGTCGTCACCGCGGTCGGCGAAGTGCCAGACGCGGTGGGTAGTGGGGTCGGTGACCGTGTAGCCGCCGTCCTCGCGGTCCAGCGGCCAGCGTGGGCCGTGGGAGGGGAGAGTGGGCAGGCCCGGGGCCGGGTGCGGGTAGGTGAGGAGCAGGCCGTCCTCGGTGACGAGGACGACGCCCTCGGAGGCGATTTCCAGGCGCTGGTCGAGCGTGGACGACCAGGAGGGGCCGAACCATCTGCCGTAGTGGTAGCCCGACTCCACCCGCCGTCTGAAGACCAGAGGGAGGGCGCCGGGCAGCGCCACGTCGGTCTGCGGCAGGTACATCTTGCCGGTGGTGAGGTCGACCGGGTCCGTGGGATCGTGCTCGACCTTTTCCCGGGGGTTCTGGGTGTCGTGCTCTTCCGGGTGCCGTCTGGCGGCGTCCGCGGCGCCCTTGGCTTCTTTGCTTGCCGCCTGTTCCATCCCCTCCTTCACCGCGGTCCGCAGCCCGCCCCGGGCCAGGCCGAGCCCCTTGGTGCCGATCAGTTCGGGGATCAGGCGGCCGATGCCCTCGGACGGGTCCTTCTTGAAGCCCTCCCACGCCGACTTCACCGCACGCTCGGGATGCGCGGCAGTGGAGACAAGACCGGAGAGCGTCATGCTGACGTTCTGCAAGTACTGGGCGGGATGGGTGATGTTGTAACCGTCCAGCGGGTTCAGGCCCCGGACGAAGTTCACCAGACCCGCACCGCCCTTCACCACACCACCGGCGACGTGCAGGATCTCCGTGTTGACCGCCACGTAGCCGTCCTCGGCGTTCGCCCGCAGACGGTCCAGCGCCGGCGGCTCGGCGGGCGCGTGAGCGAGGGCCGCCTGCACGGAGGTCGCCGCGGTCCGGCCGGCGTCGTTGCGCTGGCGGCGGGCCTCGGCAAGGATCTCGCGAGCGCGCTTGATGTCGGCCGTGCCGGGATCCTTGAAAGGCTCCGGGCGCGGGCCCGGGTCCTCGTTCGCCTTCACCTTCGCGTTGTAGGCATCGACGCGCTTGTTGTACGACGTCACCGCGTCGTCGGACGCCTTCCTGCCCTTCTTGAACAGGTCGATGGCGTCCTGAGCCTGGCCCTGCGCCCACTTCACCGTGTCCGCGAAGTCCTCCAGCGCCTTCGCCGCCTTGTCACAGGCGTCCGCGGCATGCAGCCACTTGGTGGGATGCATGGCGAACTTCTCACGGAAGGTGTCGGCGGCCTCGCCCTTCCAGTGCGAAGAGTCCAGCTTCCGCATACCGTCGCCGACCTTGTCGAACGCCGTATGGAAATCCTTCAGATGCGAGGCCGACGCCCGGATCGTGCCCGGGTTGCCGTGAATCAGCTCGTTCGCCTGATCGCTCTGCCCAAGCTGCTGCTCGCCCGGAGTGGCACCGAGATCCGAGGCCAGCTCGTCGCCGAAGTCCTCGACCTTGTCGGCCCAGTCATCCGCACCGACCTTCTCCAGACCCGCACCGATGAGGTCGGTGCCCTTGTCGATGCCCTCACCGACGAGCTTCTTGCCCGCGTCCCAGCCGTCCTCGAGCTTGTCCAGACCGCCGTTGACGAAATCGCCGAGGCCCATCAGCCGGTCTCCCCCACCCTGCTGTCGCTCTTGTCGATGCTGCTGCCCTTTTCACCGCTCACTGCCGCTAGTTAAACGGATCACCAGCCGCCCGCAGATCCTGCATGCCGACAAATCGGCACGCGCCGGTCACGTTGTGCACCGATAGCGCTAGCGCGCATGGTCACCTGTCACTGCCGGCGATCAAAAGGGTCTACTTCCGAGAATTCCTTCATACCGACCCATCGACACTCGCCGGTTGCCTTGTGCACCGCGATGGCCGGCGGACCATAAAGGGCATGCCTGTCGTCCCCGGTAGCGAGATATTCGACAGAATTATAGGTGAAGTAGAAGGATTCGCCCTTTTCTCCCTTGCAGCTGTCCTTGTCAACCAGGGCAGCCTCGCGATCCGATCCGACAGTCTCCTGACGGAGAAAATCCGCCGCCAGTCGTTCTGCTTGCTCCAGCGTATACATCAGTTCGTCCTCATAAGTTTGAATGACTTGTAGCCCATAGGATCGACAAAACCTGTCTGGACGTCGATGAAAAGTACCCGGCCCTGTTGGTTCACGATATTGAAAACATGGCCCGCCCCTTGCTCCGGTAGCGCGGCAACCAGACCGCGAGCGCCGTCTCCGGAGTTTCGGACGTGGTCAACCATGTCCCAGAAATTGGTGTCGTTGAAGGTTCTTCCATACGCATTCTGCAGTCGATCAAGGGACTGGATTCCCCCCATGTCCCCTGGCACAGACTGTAGTCCCTCGCCGCCAAGGTACCGATCAAACGCTTCACCGACGTAGGTACAGTTTTCCATCCCTCCCTCGGGATTGAAGTGCTTTGCCCAGTCGGAAAGATTCGGTGTCTCATACGGCTTCGGCGGGATCGGTGACTTCTGAGGGGCGAGCCCGAGCGGATCGCAGGAAACCGAGGGCCGGTCCACGTATCCGACAGGGTTGGCCGCCGGCGCCAGGCCGAGGGGGTCCTGGCTGATGTACTGGGCGACTTCGGGGTCGTAATACCTGAGGTAGTTGTAGTTCAGGCCCGTCTCGGAGTCGAAATACTGGCCCGGGAAACGGAGTGGTGTGTAAGCGTTGCTTCGGACCGGCCAGGACAGTTTTCCCCAGTTTGTGGCCTGGGACCGCCAGGCGATTTCTCCGGACTCGTCGATCAGTTCGCAGGGAGATCCCGAGAGGTCGGAGACGATGGCGAAGAAGCGGGCGTCGATCTCTTCCTGCGAGGCCGCGGCCATGGTCCGGCGCTCGCTCTGGGCGACCGCTTCGGGGCCGTGGAGATGCCACGTCAGGGTCACCGAGTCACTGGAGTCGCCCCAACTGGTCGTCTGCTCGCACAGCGAGACACCGTCCCAGGTGAAGTCCACCTGCTCCAGTACGTCGACGCCGTTCTCCGCGATGCGCTGCTTGCCAGTGCGTCTGCCGAGGGCGTCGTATTGGTACCGCCACACCGTGCCGTCGGGAGTGACGACCTGGGTGAGCCGGTCCTCCGCGTCCCAGCTGTACCGCCACGTGTCCGGCTTGCGGGACAGCCGCGTCTTCTGGCGGAGTACGACACGTCCGGCCGCGTCGTGCTCGTAGCGGATCCGGCCGGCACGCACGAGGTCGGCGCCCTGGTAGGCGCGTTCGCCGCAGCCGTCGTCTCCGAACGGACGGGCCGGCCAACCGGCCGCCACCTGGTTGCCGAGCGGGTCGTAGGAGTAGGACTCCTCCCATCCCTCTCCGCTGACCCTCGTCGTCCTTCCCGCCAGGTCCAGTTCGTACTGCCGAACGCCGTTGAGCTGGTCATGGACCTTGGTCAGGCTGCCGTCCGCGCGATATTCGTAGGTCCTCGACTGAATACGTCCGCGGGGGTGGTCCACTGCTTGGGAGATCAGCCGGTTCATGGCATCGAACGACCGGGACACACTCAAGGACTCACCGAACCGGCGACCGACTTCGCGGCCGACCCGGTCGTACTCCAGTGTGATGTCACGACCGTCCGCCGTGAGCCGGCGAGGCTGTCCCACGGAATCGAATTCCCAGACGCTCTCGGCGCCTGCCGGCGTCCTGCGTCCCGTCAGCCTGCCGAACTCGTCGTAGCGGTACGCCACTTCCCGGTCGTTGATCCGCTCGGAGACCAGGCGCCCATGCCGGTCGCGGAGGAGAGTCAGGTTCGTATGGCCATTGGCTGCCTGGGCGATCCGGTCGGTGAAGTCGTAGGTGTACGTCATCACCTCCCCGTCGACGCTCTTGCGGACGACCTGCCCGAGGTCGTTGTGCTCGAAGGAGACGACCTGACCGAGGGCGTTCGTTCGGGAGATCAGCTCGCCGGCGGCGTTGTACGAGGACCGGGTGACGCGTCCGCCGAAATCGGTTTCCGTGGTGAGCCGGCCGACCGCGTCGTACTCATAGGTCCACGTCTGCCCGTGGGGGTTGGTCACCCGGGTCAGGCGCAGTTCGTTGTCGTAGGCGAACTCGTAACGAGAACCGTCCGGTTCGACGCGCGCCTTCAGCAGGTCGAACTGGGCGTATTCGAAACGGGTGACTCCGCCGACCGTGTTGGTGTGCGTGAGGCAGTTTCCCTCGCCGTCGTACGTCCACGATTCCTCGGTCCCGTCCGGATTCCGCCGACGGGTGACATGGCCCTCGACGGACCATTCCATCTCACCGGTCGCGCCGAAGGGGTCCGTGATGGCCGTGACGCGACCGAAGGCGTCCCGCCCGTATCGCATGGTGTTGCCGGCGTGATCGCGGACCTCCACGGGCAGACCGGCTGCGTCGCAGCGGATTTCGGTCACCCGGCCGTACTGATCGCGCACCGCGCACAGATGCCCGTGCTCGTCGTACGTGAAGGATTGCCTGCCGCCTGTCGAATCGGTGACCGAGGTCCGGTTGCCGAGGGCGTCGAACTCCTGGCGGAGCGAGCCTCCGTCAGGGCGCACCATGCGCGTGAGCAGCCCACGGGTGTCGTAGGAGAACGCCGTTCGCCGCCCGTCCGGACGGATGATCTCCGTCAGGTTCCCCAGGGGGTCGTACCGGAGGGAAGTGGTACGGCCGACGGCGTCCGTCTCGGACAGCAGGCGGTTGAGCCGGTCACGGGTGAAGTGCCGGGTGTGCCCTGCCGGATCCACCATGGCGACGATCTGGTGGAGGTCGTTGACGTGGTACTGGCGTACGGCGCCTTCGCCGTTGACCGCCTTCGTGGTCCGCAGCCCGGTTTCCGGGTCCCTCTCGCCGTAGGACAGCCGGAGGCTCATGTGCCCGTCCGTACCGCCCTGCGCGATGCACCGGTCTCTGTCGTCGTACGCGTACGTGTACGCGTGCTCGTTGGTGTCCGTCCACGACGTGACCCGGCCCGCGTCGTCGTAACCGAACCTGAGCGGCAGCCCGGACGAATTCCTGACCTCGGTGAGATTCCCTTGCGTGTACCCGTACCGGACCAGCTGGAGATCGGCTCCGTCCTCGCCACCTCCGGCCAGGTGCAGGCCGGTGACCCGCCCGTCGGCACTGTCGATCCTCAGACGGTAGCCACCGCTGTGGACGATGGCCGACGGCACTCCCGCCTCGTCGTGGTCGAAGGTGATCCAGTTGCCGTTGCGGTCGTCGATCTGTTCCAGGACCGCCAGGTCGGGGCCGTGGTCGGCGAAGTGCCAAGTGCGGTGGGTCTGGGGGTCCGTGATGGTGTAGCCGTCGTCGACCCGGTCCAGGGGGAGGCGGGGGCCGTGGCTGGGCAGGGTGGGCAGGCCGGGTGCGGGGTGGGGGTACGACAGCAGGAGGCCGTCCTCCGTGACGTGGACGACTCCCTCCGCGTCGATCTCCAGGCGCTGGTCCAGGGTGGAGGACCAGGACGGGCCGAACCAGCGGCCCAGGTGGTAGCCGGACTCCACGCGTCTTTTGAGGACGAGGGGCAGTGCGCCGGGGAGGGTGACGTCCGTCTGCGGCAGGTACATCTTGCCGGTGGCGAGGTCGATCGGGTCGGTGCCCTTGCTCTCCACAGCTTCGCCGGCACGGGAGGTCTGCGCGGCATCCTCGTTCACCCGGCCCCGAGCCGTCTTCCCGCCCTTGCTCGCCGCCCCCTCCATCCCCTCCTTCACCGCGGTCCGCAACCCGCCCCGCGCCAGCCCGAGCCCCTTGGTTCCGATCAGCTCGGGGATCAGGCGGCCGATGCCCTCCGACGGGTCCTTCTTGAAGCCCTCCCACGCCGACTTCACCGCACGCTCGGGATGCGCGGCAGTGGAGACAAGACCGGAGAGCGTCATGCTGACGTTCTGGAGGTACTGGGCGGGATGGGTGATGTTGTAACCGTCCAGCGGGTTCAGGCCCCGGACGAAGTTCACCAGACCCGCACCGCCCTTGATCACACCACCGGCGACGTGCAGGATCTCGGTGTTGACCGCCACGTAGCCGTCCTCGGCGTTCGCCCGCAGACGGTCCAGCGCCGGCGGCTCGGCGGGCGCGTGAGCGAGGGCCGCCTGCACGGAGGTCGCCGCGGTCCGGCCGGCGTCGTTGCGCTGGCGGCGGGCCTCGGCAAGGATCTCGCGAGCGCGCTTGATGTCGGCCGTGCCGGGATCCTTGAAAGGCTCCGGGCGCGGGCCCGGGTCCTCGTTCGCCTTCACCTTCGCGTTGTAGGCATCGACGCGCTTGTTGTACGACGTCACCGCGTCGTCGGACGCCTTCCTGCCCTTCTTGTACAGGTCGATGGCGTCCTGAGCCTGGCCCTGCGCCCACTTCACCGTGTCCGCGAAGTCCTCCAGCGCCTTGGCCGCCTTGTCACAGGCGTCCGCGGCATGCAGCCACTTGGTGGGATGCATGGCGAACTTCTCACGGAAGGTGTCGGCGGCCTCGCCCTTCCAGTGCGAAGAGTCCAGCTTCCGCATACCGTCGCCGACCTTGTCGAACGCCGTATGGAAATCCTTCAGATGCGAGGCCGACGCCCGGATCGTGCCCGGGTTGCCATGGATCAGCTCGTTCGCCTGATCGCTCTGCCCGAGCTGCTGCTCGCCCGGAGTGGCACCGAGATCCGAGGCCAGCTCGTCGCCGAAGTCCTCGACCTTGTCGGCCCAGTCATCCGCACCGACCTTCTCCAGACCCGCACCGATGAGGTCGGTGCCCTTGTCGATGCCCTCACCGACGAGCTTCTTGCCCGCGTCCCAGCCGTCCTCGAGCTTGTCCAGACCGCCGTTGACGAAATCGCCGAGGCCCATCAGCCCGTTTCCTCGCCTTGCCGCTCCTGGAAGTGCTGCTGCGGCGGCGGCTGCTCGGCCCGCTCCTCAGCCGAGGGCCCGAAGGTCGCGTCCAGAAAGGTCTCGTACTGCTCGTCACTCACGCCCGTGGCCTGCTGGACGTTGAGCGGGCCGGGGATGGGGCCGCTCATCGCCTGCGAGGTCATCACGTCGCGACCCGCGTCCTTCCATCCCTGCACGCTGTTGTCCCACGCCTGGTCGAAGGACTCCTCGCTGTAGTCCGGGTTCTTGAGGGAGTCCATTCCGGTGCTGGCGATCTGGCCCCAGCCCATCTGGGTGACCTCGTCCTCGGAGGCGTACGGGTTGCCCATCAGGGAGTTGGCACCGATCTTCAGGGCGCCCTCGACGTACTGGTCCGTCTCGTACATCGTGCCCGCCGACAGCCCAACATTCTGCGCGAAGACGTTGCCCTCGATCACAAGGTTGCGCACGCCCCACTCCCAGCGCTCGCAGAACGACTTGAAGGTCGAGGTCAGTCCTTCGTGGCCCAACTCCAGGCCGGAGAGGGCGAGCTCCTCGAAGCCACGGCCGGAGCCGGCGAGGCTGTCGATGCCGAGTTCCTTCAACTCGGCGAGGGTCAGGGTGATGCCCTGCGCGATGGCCTCAAGGCCGACCGCCTGGAGGTCCTTGCCGCCGCTGCCCTTGTCACCGTCACCGTCACCGCTCACTGAGGCTCCTCCCCGTTCCCCGGCTCCGCGTCCACGGCCGCCGCGTCCGGCACGATCCCCACCACGGGCGGGAACAGCACGCCGTCGCCGTCGCTGCCCACGTCCAGCGCCACGCCCGTCGGAACCCCCGTCGCCGGGACACCGGCATCCAGCAGCCGCGCCCCCAGCACACGCCGGTACTCCCACTCCCGCGCGCCTTCACCCCTCGCGATCGCGAACCTGGCCAGCGCCGACTCGTCCGAGAAGGCATAAATCCATCGGATGCCGCCGAAGTCCCCGACCAACGGGGCCTCGTCCTCGTCGAGCGGCACGAGTACGGGCGTACGACGGAACTCGCCGAGCAGCGCGGCGAACTCGCGGCGGATACGGGCCATGTCGGCCGGGGTGCCCGGGGAGGGGGTGGGTGGTGGTACTGCTTCACTGGCGAGCGGGGTGCTGTCACCCGCGTCGACCGGCTCCGTCATCTCCGCGTCGACCGGCTCCGTCATCTCCGCGTCGACCGACTCGGTCATCTCCGCGTAGTCGTCCAGCCGGGACCTGCGTCCACGCTTCTCCGGGCTGCCGCCCCCCTGATCGGCCATGCCCGGAATCATCACACCGGCGCGTTGCGGAACGCAACGCGTACCTTGTCAACGGGCCACCGCTCAGTGCCGGTGAGCCACTGATGCCGGTTCCGGTCAGCCCATCGGTCGGTAGTACCCCAGCACCCCTGCCAGCTGAGCGAACCACTGGCCCAGGCGTTCGCGGGGCTTCGCGTCCACCACGCACTCGTAGAACCTGCCGTCCAGGTGGACGACCGCCATCATGAGGGCCTTGCCGTTGGGGCTGGCCTTGTAGTGGACGCTGCGGATTTCGTGCCAGGGGAACTCGGCGGTGATGTCGTGGTCCTCGAAGGCGACGCCGGCCGGGTCGACGACGATGGAGTTGTGGCGGTCGACGGCCAGGAACTCAGGGCCCGAGGGGGCCGCGGGCTGAGGTGCGGGGTAGGCGTACTGCGGGGGCGGGGGGCCGAAGCCCGGCGGAGTCGCCGGTGGGGGTGGTGTCTGGTGGCCGTACGGTGGCTGGGTCATTGGCGGTCCCCCGGGGCTCAAGCAGGTGTGTCCTCGGACGAGAACTTACCCGTCGTGTGCCGGCCGACCCCGACCCGCCCCGCCTCGGCAAACCCTCTGCGCCCCCTGTGAAACATTTCCCCTCCCCCACTGCATCAATGAGGTGAGGACGACGGTCCGACCGGTCCGAACACCACACGACCACACGACCACGCAGACAGGGGAACAGGCATGAGGCAGGCCCGCGCGGACGAGTACGCGGAGTTCGCGGCGGCGCGGGCCGGGCATCTGTACCGGTCCGCGTGTCTGCTCACCGCGGGCGACACCCATCTCGCCGAGGACCTGGTGCAGGAGACGTTGGGGCGGTTGTACGTACGGTGGGGGCGGGTGAGCCGCGTCGGGAATCCGGCGGCTTACGCGCAGACCGTCCTCACCCGGACCTTCCTCGCGCATCAGCGGCGGCGCAGCAGTACCGAGCGCGCGACGGACGTGTTGCCGGAGCGGGCGGGGGCCGAGCGTGATACCTCGCTGCGGCTCACGCTGCTCCAGGCTCTCGCGCGGCTGCCCGCCAAGGACCGGGCCGTGGTGGTCCTGCGGTACTGGGAGGACCGGTCCATAGAGGAGACCGCCGACGCGATGAACGCCAGCTCGGCGGCCGTGCGGACCCGGTGCGTGCGCGCCCTCGGCCGGCTGCGGGAGCTGCTCGGCGAGGACATCGGCGAGTACGCCAGACCCTGACGCCCCCAGCACCCATTCACTCCCTCACACCAATCTTCCGGAAACGGTGGTTCCGCCATGCCCGTAAACCAGCACAGCGACCCCAACAGCAGCCCCTTCGAGGACCAGCTCTCCGCCGCCTTGCACGAGGCCGGAGGCGCCTTCGACGCCGATCGGGGCGCGCTCGCCGCCGCCGGGCAGGTGCGTGGGCGGCGGCTGCGGTTGCGGCGGCGGGCCGCTGTCGCCGGTGGGGCGGCCGGTCTCGCGCTCGTCGGTGTCGGTGGGGCGCTGCTCCTGCCGGGGGGAGGGTCGTCCGACCCGTCTACGGCCGGCGGCAACGTGGCCGCCCCGCCGAAGGCCAAGGCCTCCGCCACGCCCACCCGAGGGCCCGTCTCCGGGGACGAGCTCGTCCAGATGCTCGAAAAGCTGCTGCCGAAGGGGACGTTCAGCAACCCGCAGGCGCGCGGTACGCACGAGGACGCCCCGCTGCCGCCGTACGCGCAGGTCGTCTTCGACGACGGCAAGGGCGCCGCGGCCGTCTCCGTCGGCCTGAACCAGGTGCAGCCGGGCGGCACCCAGGCCCGGCAGCTGGCGGATTGCCCGGACAAGCTCCTCGCGGGATACGACAGTTGTGATGTGACCAGGCTGAAGGACGGGTCCGTCGTCAAGGTCGTCAAGGGGTACGAGTACCCGGACCGGCGCGTCGACACGAAGCTGTGGGCGGCGGACCTGGTCACCCCGACCGGGCAGCACGTCTCCGTGAGCGAATGGAACTCCGCCGCCGAGAAGGGCGCCGGGATCAGCCGGGACGAACCGCCCCTCTCTCCCGCCCAGTTGAAGGAGGTCGCCTCGGCCGAGGTGTGGCGGGGGGTCGTCGACGCCATTCCGGTGGACCCTCGCAAGCCGAGCGCGGAGCCGACGCCCACCGCCGCAGAGGCCAGCGGCAGGGCGGTGTCGGAGACGCTGGTCGGGCTGCTTCCCAAGGGGCTCACGCTGGTTGAGCGAAGCCATGACGAGGGCGGGTACGCCTATGTCGTGGTCGAGGACGGCAAGGGGCAGAGCTTCGTCCAGATCAACGTGCAGCCCGACATGCGGGATGTCGCCGACCAGCTCTACGGGGCCGGCTCCGAGACCCTTCCCGACGGCACGAAGGTCAAGGAGCGGCAGGGGCCGGGCGAGAAGGCCGGGTCGGGTGTCGTGATGTGGACCGTCGACACCTTGCGGACCGACGGTATGCGCGTGGTGATCAGCGCCTTCAACGCCCGTACGCAGAACACCGACGCGACCCGTCCGGCCCCGGCCCTGTCCATGAAACAGCTCCGGGAGATCGCCCTCAGCCCGAAGTGGCAGAACCTGTAGGGGGCGTCAGAAGAACTCCGACCACGGCTGGTCCCAGATCTGCTTCACGCACAGCACCAGGAACAGCAGCCCGGCCAGCGCCAGCATCACGTTGCTCAGCGGACCGTTGCGCCACTGGCGGGGGGTGCGGGAGGAGTTGAGGAGCCAGATCAGGGTGCCGGCGAGGAAGGGGAGGAACGCCGCGCCCAGGACGCCGTAGAGGATGATCAGGCGGAAGGGCTGGCCCTGGAAGAGGAGCACGATGGGCGGGAAGGTCAGCCACAGCAGGTACGCGCGGAAGGGCCACGAACGCTCGCGCTCGCCCGACGCGACCTCCTCGCCCCCGGCCTCACCCTCGCCCCCGGCCTCCTCCCCGGCCCCGCTCTGGGTCCCGCCGCGCTTCCGGTAGCGCGACACGAAGTCCGCGAACATCAGGCTCACGCCGTGCCAGACACCGATCAGCGAGGTGTAGGAGGTGGCGAAGAAGCCGATCAGGAAGAACTTGGCGGTGGCCGAGCCGTACTCCGCCTCCAGAATGTCGGTGAGCTGGATGAGGCCCTTGTCGCCGCTGGCGATGGCGACGTTCGCCGAGTGCAGCAGCTCGGCGCCGACGAAGAGCATCGCGATCACGAAGATGCCGGTCGTGGCGTAGGCGACGCGGTTGTCGAGGCGCATGACCTTCATCCAGCCGGTGTTCGTCCAGCCCTTGGCGTTGACCCAGTAGCCGTACGCGGCGAGCGTGATGGTGCCGCCGACGCCGCCGATCAGGCCCAGCGTGTTGAGGACGGAGTCCTTCTCGTCGGGCAGGACGGGGAGCAGGCCGGCGAAGGCGTCGGGGAGGTTGGGGGTGACGCGGATCGCCAGGTACACCGTCACCACGAACATGACGCCGACCAGGACCGTCATGACCTTCTCGAAGACGGCGTACTTGTTGAACCAGACGAAGACGAGGCCCACCACGCCGCAGGCGACGGCCCACCACTTGAGGTCCATCACGTCGGGGAACAGCGCCTGCAGGGGCAGCGCGCTCGACGACATCGCCGCCGCGCCGTAGACGAAGCCCCAGATCACGACGTAGGCGGCGAAGAAGTACGTGGTCCAGCGGCCGAGGCTCGCCCAGCCGTCGAAGAGGGTGCTGCCGGTGGACAGGTGCCAGCGGCCGGCCGCCTCGGCGAGCGAGATCTTCACCAGGCAGCCGACGATCGCCGCCCACAGGAGGGTGTAGCCGAAGTTGCTGCCCGCGATGAGGGTGGCGACGAGGTCACCGGCGCCGACGCCGGTGGCTGCCACGACGATCCCGGGGCCGATGTGTCGCCAACTCGATTTACGTGGGGTGGAGTCGATGTCGGATGGTGCCTCGGTGTCGGTGGGGTTTCCCGTGGTGTCCGCCATGGTGGTCAAGAAACCGCAAAGTACGGGAACTGACAAGAGGGCTTCGCGGGGACCGATCCAGAGTCGCGGGGAACCACGCGCGGGGCGCTACGGCTGTCGCCGACCGCAGCCGTCGCCCCCACACGTGCCGAGCTCGAACCAGACGGTCTTGCCCGGCCCGTCCTGGTGGCAGCCCCAGCGCCGGGCGAGCGCGTCCACCAGGAACATCCCCCGGCCGCTCTCCGCCCCGCCCGCCTGGAGCACCTGCGGGGTGCGGCGGCCGGTGTCGGCCACCTCGCAGCGCAGGACGCCGTGCGCGGCGGACAGCGTGAGCCGGAAGCGGCTCGCGGAGTGCAGCAGGGCGTTGGTGGCCAGCTCGCTCACGAGGAGTTCCGCCGTGTCCACCAGGTCCTCCTGCTCCGCAAGGCCCCATCCCTCCAGCTGTTTGCGGACCGCCGCACGGGCCTCGCGGACGGCGGCGGGGCGGGGGGCGTACTCGACGCTCAGGTGCCCTGCCCCCATGGGCGGCTGGGGGTACGCGCCGTACTGGGGATCGGGGTCCGCAGGGCGCCCCCCGGAGAGTCGCAGCATGCTTTCAGGGTGTCCGGCGGGGGCGTACGGCACACGGGGAGGACTACCTGATTCCATACCTGCGCCGTAGCCCGTCCGGGGGCACCGCCGCGAGCTCGTGGCGGGCTCCACGGCTACGCGTACTGCAGCCGTACGGTCGTTCCTTCGCCGTCGTCGCGGATGTCGACGTAGGCGCACACCTGCCGGGCGAACCACAGGCCCTGGCCGGGCTCCAGTTCGGCGGTGGGCGGCGGGACGAAACCGGCGAGGGGGTCGTCGACGCGGTGCGGTGAGCGCAGTTCGCAGACGCAGGCGGGTGCCTCGCCCCACAGCAGGGTGGCCGTGAGCGGACCGCCGAGGTGTGCGGCCGCCTCGGTGACGGACGTGGCGAACAGCTCCGCGTCCGCCGCGGGCAGTCCCCGCCCGACCGCCCAGGCACGTACGGCGTCCCCGTCCGGGCCCGGCTCGGGGAGCTGCTCGGTGTCGTACGAGGGCGGCGGCAGCGGTACGGCGTCCAGCTCGGCGGCGATGCGGACCGGGTCCTCGTAGACGCCGGTGTCGGGGTGGGTGCGGCGGGCCGCGGCGACGACGGCGGGGCCCGCGGTGCGCATGTCGTAGGCGCACAGGGCGGTGGTCGCCAGCGGGGCGAAGAGGAGGTTGGCGAGGGCCTCGTAGCGGATCCACTCGGCGCTTTCACGGGCGGAGCGGCCGGCGCGGCCGTTCCACACCGGTTCCATGAGGAGGTGGATTCGGCCCTGGGGTCCGGCGTGCGCGGCGACGTAACCGGCGCTGCGGGCCACGGCGTTGGCGGCGGATCCGGTGTACCAGTCGGTGTGCGGGACGAAGCCGACGTCCTGCGCGTCGGTGCCGAGGGCGTCGCGCAGGAGGTCGAGCTTGTCGGGGGCGGCGATGGCCACGGGCGGGGGTTCGGCGGGGGCGGCGAGGCCCTCGTGGAGGAAGGGCAGGGCGGCGGCGAGGAAGGCTTCGTCGGAGCCGTGGACGGCGATGCGGTGGTCGAACGACCCCTGGGGCGGGGTGGGTCGGGGGATCATGGCTTTCCTTGTGGTGGGTGGTGGGCGGTGGGGCTGGGGCAGGCGGTGGGGGTCAGCGCTGTGCGGTCACCCAGGCGGCGATCTGGCTGCGGTTGCTGAAGCCGAGCTTGCTGAGGATGCGTTCCACGTGGCCTTCGGCGGTGCGGCGGGCGATCACCAGGCGGTCGGCGATCTGCTGGTTGGCGAGGCCCTGGGCGACGAGTTCGGCGACCTCGGTCTCGCGCGGGGTGAGGCGGACCCCGTCGGCGGTGCGGTGGGGTGTGGCGTGGGTGGCCCGGGTCGGTTCGGAAGGGGGCTGTGCGGAGACGTACGCGTGCCCGTGTCCCTGCCGGGGCTCGCGCTCGCGTTCCTGTTCCTGTTCCTGTTCCTGCTTCTGCTGCTGCTCGTGATCGCTCAGCGCATAGCCGACGATGTCGCGCAGTCCGAGGGCCGCGCCGCGTTCGTGGGCGCGGTGGAAGGCGGTGTGGCCCACCGCCTCGCGCACACACGTCTCGCTGCTCAGGCGGGTGGAGTTGAGGGCGGCCGAGCCGAAGCGGTTGCGGTCGACGTCGGCCCAGGCGCGGTCGGCTCCGCCGAGCAGGACGGCGGCGCGGTCGTGGTCGCCGCGCTGAGCCGCGATCCTGGCGAGCAGGTCGAGGGTGAGGCCGATGCCGAGGACGTCGTGCACGGCGAGTTTGAGGGGCAGCGCCTCCAGGGCGTGCCGCTCGGCCTCCCACCAGTTGCCCTTCACGGTGTGGGCCAGGGCCAGTATCCGCAGGACGTACGACAGCACCCATTCCTCGCCATGCTCCGTACAGAGGCGGCGGGTCTCCTCGCAGACCTCGATCGCCTCGTCGGCCTCGCCGAGGAGGGCGAGGGCGCAGGCGAGTTCGACGTGGTCGAGGCCGACGACGCTGAGGTGCTGGCCGGGGGCGCGGCCGCGAGCGACGCTGGCGCGGAAGTGGTCCAGGGCGGCCGGCAGGTCGTCGCTGAAGAGGCGGATGACACCGACGACGTACTCGGCGTGGGCGGCCTCGGCGGCGTCACCGAGCCGTCGGGCCAGGTCGCGGGCCTGTGCGGCGCGGCGCAGGCCGCGGGTGAGGTCTTCGGGGCAGCCGGCGAGCAGCCCGGACACCCAGAGGGCGCGGGCGCGTTCGCGGGTGGGGGCGGGGCTTGCGTCGAGGGCACGGTCGAGCCAGTAGCGGCCCTCGCGCGGGACGCCGCTGGCGTGCCATTGGAACCAGAGGGTGCCGGCGAGGCGCAGACCGGCGAGGGCCTCGCCGGGGGCGGTGAGGCTGAAGTCGAGGGCGGCGCGCAGGTTGTCGCGGTCGGCCCGCAGCCGCGCGACGATCGCGGGCTGGCCCGGGCCGAACCAGGCCCGTTCGAAGGCGGCGGCCCGTTCCTGCATCCAGTCCCGGTGCCGCCGCCGCGCGGCCGGCTCCTCCCCCGGCCGCTCCCGCAACCGCTCGAGCCCGTAGTGCCGCAGCGTGTCCAGCAGCCGGTACCGCACCCCGTCGGGCCCCGCCTCCCGGCACAGCACGGACTTGTCGACGAGCCCGGCGACGGCTTCGAGAACGTCCTGTGCGCGGATGAGGGGGCCGGCAGCGGGGGTTCCCCTGAGGGCTTCCCCGGGGTGCCTTGTCCCGGCGCCGCCGGTGCCGGGTCGACCGCGCTCGCTCCCGCTCCCACCCCCACCACGACCACGGCCCGCGGCCCCACCCCGGGCCCCCTGCGGCACCTCCCCGGATAACGCTCCGCCCGCCCCCGCCCCGTCGGCACCGTGGCCGTCGCGCTCGCGCTCGCCCTCGCCCTCGCCCCGGCGGTCCCGCCCGTCGGCGCCACGGCCTTCGTCCGCCGCCACCGCCTCCGCCGTCTCCAGGTCGAACGTGCCTGCCAGGACCGACAGGCGGGACCAGACCAGTTGTTCCGCGGGGGTGCACAGTTCGTGGCTCCAGGTGACCGCGGCGCGGAGGGTCTGGTGGCGAGGGAGGACGGCGGGGCTGCCGGTGGTGAGGAGGCGGTAGCGGTCGTCGAGGCGTTCGAGGAGCTGATCGACGTCGAGGACGCGCATGCGGACCGCGGCGAGTTCGATGGCGAGCGGGAGTCCGTCGAGGCGGCTGCAGAGGCGGGCGACGGCCGCGCGGTTGGCGGAGGTCAGACGGAAGCCGGGGACGACGGCGGCGGCGCGGTCGGCGAAGAGGGCGAGGGCGGGGTAGCCGTCGGCGGCGGAGAGGTCGCCGTCCGGGTCGGGGACCTGCAGGGGCCGTACCTCCATGAGGTGTTCCTCGGTGAGGCCGAGGCGGTGGCGGCTGGTGGCGAGGATGCGGACGCCCGGGGTGCCGTGCAGCAGGGCCGCGGCGAGTTGCGCGCAGGCCGGCAGCAGGTGCTCGCAGTTGTCGACGACCAACAGCAGCCGGCGGTCCCGTACCTGTTGCACCAGCGCGTCCAACGGCGGCTGTGCGGAGTGGTCGCGCAGGCCGAGCGCGTCGGCGGCGGCGAGCGGGACGAGCGCCGGGTCGTGCAGCCCGGCGAGCGGTACGAAGCGCACGCCGTCGGGGAAGGCCCGCTCCAGGCGGGCCGCCATGCGCAGCGCGAGACGGGTCTTGCCGACGCCGCCCGGGCCGGTGAGCGTGACCAGTCGAGCGCGGGCCAACAGCTCGCGCCCGGCGGCCAGTTCGCTGCGCCGGTCGACGAAGCTGGTCGTCTCCACCGGCAGGTGGCAGTCCCGTCGTGGCGCTGATCCGCCCATGATCAGCCAGTCCTTCGGGGGTGTGGGTCTCTGCGCGGACTGCCACTCTCCCCTCGGCCCTACATATATGCACCTCACCGTCACACCCGCGGGTGCACTTTGCCGGGGACCGCTCCGGGAGCTGCGGTCGCGCGTACACTGCGCGGCCGGTTTCCGCTGGTTCGTACGGTCACCCCATGGCGCACTCTTGACCTGCTCATGCCACACGCCCACGATGAGCGGCACACCCGCACCAGCACGTCGCTGAACCACCCCCCGCTCCACTCCCCACGTCCGGAAGACCCCGGACTCCCTGGAGAAACAAGGAGATTTCATGCGACTTCGCATCCGCGGCTCGGGCGCCCGAAGCGGCAGACGCACCGCCGCGCTCGCCACCCTGCTGGCCCTGGCCCTCGCCGCACCCCTCACGGCGACCGCCACCGACGCGTCCGCCGACGGCGCCCAGAAGCCGGCCGCGTCCGCCGACGACATCCGGCAGTACGAGATCCACGTCCACCAGAACACCCCGGTCACGCGCACCGCCATCGCCGCGACCGGCGTGTCCGTCGACGAGGCCGACGAGGAGACCGTCGTCGTCTCGGGCCGCGCCGACCAGATCCGCAAGCTCCGCCAACAGGGCTACGAGGTCGCCCCGTCGGGTGCCGCGCCGGACCGGGTCGCCGGGGACGAGATGCGGCTCTTCGACTTCCCGTCGGCGGACTCGAAGTACCACAACTACGCCGAGATGAGCGCGGAGATCGACCAACGGCTCGCCGCCTACCCGAACATCATGAGCAAGCGGGTGATCGGCAAGTCCTACCAGGGCCGGGACATCGTCGCCATCAAGATCAGCGACAACGTGGCGACGGACGAGTCGGAGCCGGAGGTGCTGTTCACCCACCACCAGCACGCCCGTGAACACATGACGGTCGAGATGGCGCTGTACCTCATCCGCGAACTCGGCGCGGGCTACGGCTCCGACTCCCGGATCACCAGCATGGTGAACGGCCGCGAGATCTGGATCGTGCCCGACCTCAACCCGGACGGCGGCGAGTACGACATCGCGAGCGGGTCGTACCGGTCCTGGCGCAAGAACCGGCAGCCCAACTCCGGTTCCTCGTACGTCGGTACGGATCTCAACCGCAACTGGGACTACAAGTGGGGCTGCTGCGGCGGGTCTTCGGGGTCCACGTCCTCCGAGACGTACCGGGGCAAGTCCGCCGAGTCCGCGCCCGAGGTGAAGGTCGTCGCCGACTTCGTGCGCAGCCGGGTCGTCGGCGGGAAGCAGCAGATCACGGCGGGGATCGACTTCCACACGTACAGCGAGCTGGTGTTGTGGCCGTTCGGGTACACGTACTCCGACACGGCGACCGGGATGACGGCGGACGACTACAACGCCTTCAAGACGGTCGGGCAGAAGATGGCCGCCAGCAACGGGTACACGGCGGAGCAGTCCAGCGACCTGTACATCACCGACGGGTCGATCGACGACTATCTCTGGGGCTCGCAGAAGATCTTCTCGTACACCTTCGAGATGTATCCGTCGTCCAGCTCCGGGGGTGGGTTCTACCCGCCCGACGAAGTCATCGAGCGGGAGACGTCCCGGAACCGGGATGCGGTGTTGCAGCTTCTCGAGAACGCGGACTGCATGTACAGGTCCATCGGGAAGGCCGGCCAGTACTGCAGTTAGTCAGCGTCCCCTTCTTCGAAGTAGGCGTCCAGTACCGCGTCCAGTTGTTCGTCCCACTCCTTGAACGTGCTCCTGGCCGTCGCCTCGATCTCGATCGGGAACCAGCGGCGGTCAGGGGTGTGGACGGTGACGGTGTACCGCTTGCCGAAGCGGGCGGTCTCCGTCTCCACCGCGCCGATCTCGTCCCAGCGGAACTCGCACTCCTGGTCGTCCAGGGTGAGCCGGACGCCCTTGTGATCCGCGACGATCTTCGCGCGCCGGTCCGATGCCTCGAAGACGGGACCGTCGGAGGGCTCGTCAGAAGCCTCCCCGGAGGCCTCGTCAGAAGCCTCCCCGGAGGCCTCGTCGGCGACCACCTCCTCGGCGACCACCTCATCGGCCGAGGGCGCCTCCTCGGCCTCCTCACGCTTGGCCTTCTCCGGCTCCTCGCTCGCGGGCGACGTGAGCCCGGGAATGAAGGCCGGGTCGAATCCGGCGCCCTCCAGGGGCTGGCTGCTCGAACCTATACGCTGCTCCACACCGGGCAGTATGGTCGAAGATCCTGTGCCGGACATAGTCGGCCCCTGCATCGTTATCAGGAGCCCACCTCCGACGTCGACCGTTCATCCCAGGACGGCAAGAGCGTCGACCTCGATCAGCAGCCCTTCGGGGAGTCCGACATACACCGTGGTGCGCGCGGGTGCGGCCGCCGTGAGCGCCTGCTCCTCGAAGTAGCGGTCGTAGATCTCGTTGAACTCGGCGAAGTGACCCGTGTCCGTGAGGTAGACGCGGATCATCATCACGTCGTCCCAGCTCGCGCCGCCCTCCTCGAGGATCGCCTTGACGTTGGCGAGGGTCTGGAGGGTCTGCTCGCGCAGGGTGGGGCCGGCCGGCGTGGGGGGCTTGCCCTGCTCGGCGGGCAGGAAGCCGACCTGGCCGGCGACCTGGAGGATGTTTCCCTTCTTCACGCCGTGCGAGAACCTCGCCGGAGGAGTGGTGTGGGTCTTCGGGGTCAGCGCGATCTTGTCCGTCATCGAGATTCCTCCGTGGATACCCCCGCCTTCCGGCGGGAGGGAAAGGGACTCCTTCGGAACAGGGCAGGGAAAGTCGATTCGCCCTACGGGCGGATCGGCGTCCATCGCCGACTGTCACCAGGCGGTCACACGTTAGGCTGGAGCAGTAGTAGTAGTCCTGCCGGAGTACTCCCCGCTGATGGCGTCCGCGGTGCGGCGGACCAGCGGGAGCAGGGTGAGGAGTTCGTCGGCGGTGACGACGACGTTCGGCGCGGAGACCGACATCGCGGCGACCACCCGGCCGTCGGCGCCGCGGATGGGGGCCCCGACGCAGTTGATGGACTCCTCGTGGCCGCCGAGGTCGGTGGCCCAGCCCTGTTCGCGCACCTTGTCCAACTCCCTCAGGAAGGCGGGTGCGTTGGGGGTCGAACGGGCTGTGTAGAGGGGGTAGTCGAGCTTCTCCGCGAGGGCGCGCCGCTCGTGCTCGGGGAGATCGGCGAGGAGCAGTTTCGCCACGGCGGCGACGGTGATGGCGACGGGTTTGCCGATGCGCGAGTACATGCGCACGGGGTAGCGGCTCTCCACCTTGTCGATGTACAGGACCTCTTCCTCCTCGTAGACGGCGAGGTGGACGGTGTGGCCGCAGCTGTCGTTCAGCCGTACGAGGTGGGGGTGGGCGATCTCGCGGATGTCGAGGTTCTCCATCGCCTCCTGGGCGAGGGCGATGAGGCGGGCGCCGAGGCGGTAGCGCTGGTCGGACTGGCGGTAGACGAGGCCGTGCTCGTGGAGGGTGCGCAGGAGGCGCAGGGCCGTGGACTTGTGGACGCCGAGGCGGTCGGCGACCTGTCCGAGGTCGGCGGGGCCCTCGGCGAGCAGCGGCAGGATGCTCAGGGCGCGGTCGACGGTCTGGCTCATGGGGTGCGTACCTCCTCGTCGGCCCGGTGCGCGGCCGGGGTGGTCCAGCCGGGGCCGAGTCGAAGTGTCCCCCACGCCGTGTCGTCGAGGGCGGCCAGGCGGTCGGCGTGGTCCCGGGCGGGGGGCGTGGCGAGGTCGCCGGGGGCGGTGAGGGCGGCGGCCGCCATGAGATGGCCGTGGCGCAGCCGGTCGCGCACGGGCAGCCCGCGCAGGGTGGCGGAGAGGAACCCGGCGGCGAAGGCGTCCCCGGCGCCGACGGCGGCGACGATGTCGACGCGGAGGGCGGGGACGAAGGTGACGGTGCCGTCGGCGTCCTCGATGCCCTCCGGGCCGTCAAGGGACCTGTCGTACGCGAGGGCCCCGCCCCGGCCCTGCTTGACGACCAGGAGTTCCGGTTCGGGCAGCGCGTCGCGGATGGCGCGGGCGCCGTGCAGGCCCCAGGCGGCGCGTGCCTCGTCGGCGCCGACGAAGACGATGTCGGCGCGGCGGGCGAGGTCGAGCACGACGCGCGGGCCGTCGGCGTCGGGCCACAGCCCCGGCCGGTGGTTGACGTCGAAGGAGACGAGCGGCCGGCCGGGCCGGGGTTCGGTCAGCTCCCACATGAGGGCGAGGCAGTCGTCGGAGAGCGCCGCGGTGATCCCCGACAGGTGAAGTACGCGCCCGGCGCGCACCGCCGCCAGGTCCACGGTGTCCGCCGACATCGACGAGGCGGCCGACCCGGCCCGGTAGTAGGCCACCTCGTGGGCGTCGGTGGCCCGGTCCCCCGCCGTGCGGAAGTAGATGCCGGTCGGGCGCGCGGGATCACGCCGTACGGACGCGACGTCGACGCCGTAGGACCCGATCTCCTCGACGAGGTGGTCGCCGAAGCCGTCGGCGCCGACGCTGCTGACCCAGCGTGTCGGGTGTCCGGCCGCCGCCAGCACACAGGCGACGTTGGACTCCGCGCCGCCGATGGCGCGGTCGAAGGAGGGGACATCGGCGAGGCGGCCCGGCCGGGCGGGCAGGAAGGTGACCATGGACTCGCCGAGCGCGACGACGTCGACGACGTCGGGGGCATTGCGTGGTCCGGTGGGGGTCACGATCGTCGTAGCTCCTCGGTGGGGTCACGGCGGCCTCGTTGACCCCGCGTGGCCGAGATGTTAGACAGCAGTGAGCGACATACGCAATGCGTATTGCGCTTTGTGCAACGCACCAGATCAGGAGGGTCTGCATGAGCAGCGACGCACTCGCCCGCCTTGCGGAGGAACGTGTCGACCACCGCTTCAAGGGCCTCCCCCCGGACGCGGACGGGCTCACCGTGGGCGAGTTGGCCGCCCAGCGCCGCAACCTCTTCACCGACGGCTTCACCACGCCCGTCCTCACGCTGTCCGCGGAACGTCTGGAGCACAACCTGCGGCTCATGGAGGCGTACGCGGACCGCCACGGCCTCCTGTTCGCCCCGCACGGCAAGACCTCCATGGCCCCGCAGCTCTTCCGACGCCAGATCGAGTACGGCGCGTGGGGCATCACGCTCGCGGTGCCGCACCAGGTGCGGGTGGCGCGGGCGTTCGGGATCGAGCGGGTCTTCCTCGCCAACGAGCTGGTGGACCCGGCGGCCCTGCGCCGGATCGCCGCCGACCTCGCCGCCGACCCGGCCTTCCGCTTCCTCTGCTACGTCGACTCCGTGCGCGGGGTGGAACTGATGGACGCGGCTCTCGTGGGGGCACCGCGCCCGGTGGACGTCGTGATCGAGCTCGCCGCCGGCGACGGCGCCCGCACCGGTGTGCGGACCGAGGCGGAGTGCGCGGCGGTCGCGGACGCGGTGGCGGGCGCGGCGGCCCTGCGGCTGGTGGGCGTCGCGGGGTACGAGGGCGAGGTGCCCGAGGCCGATCCCGAGCGGGTGCGCGCCTGGTTGCGGCGGCTGGTCGCGCTGGCCGCCGACTTCGACAAGGCGGGGCGGTTCACCGGCGTCGAGGAGATCGTCGCCAGCGCGGGCGGCAGCGCCTGGTTCGACGCCGTCGCCGACGTCTTCGCGGAGATCCCCGCACTCTCGGTCCCCGTACTGAAGTTGCTGCGCTCCGGAGCGTACGTCTCGCACGACGACGGCCACTACCGCAGCCTGACGCCCTTCAACCGGGTCCCCGAGGAGGGCGCGCTGGAGCCCGCGTTCCGCCTGTGGGCGCAGGTGGTGTCCCGCCCGTCCACCGAGCAGGCCTTCGCCAACGCGGGCAAGCGCGACGCGGCATACGACCTGGACCTGCCCTTCGCGCAGGCGCTCCGCCGGGACGGCACCGAGCGTCCCGCCACCGGCGTCTCGGTCACCGCCCTGGCCGACCAGCACACCTGGCTGCGCACGACCGCGGAGGCGGACCTGGAGGTCGGCGACTGGATCGGCCTCGGCCTGTCCCACCCGTGCACGTCGTTCGACAAGTGGCAGCTGATCCCGGTGACCGAGGCGGACGGCACGGTCGTCGACTACATCCGCACGTTCTTCTAGGAGGTCCGGCGTGGAAGAGGTCGTCATCCGGGACGCGGATGTCGTGGACGGCTCCGGCGCACCGTCGTACCGCGCGGACGTGGTGATCGACCGCGGTCGGATCGTGGGAATCGTCAAGGAGGCAGCGGCGGCGGGCTGCCAACGGCCGAAGGCGGTCCGGGAGGTGGACGCCGAGGGTCTGGTCCTCTCCCCCGGCTTCGTCGACATGCACGCCCACAGCGACCTCGCCCTGCTGCGCGACCCCGACCACAGCGCGAAGGCCGCGCAGGGTGTCACCCTCGAAGTCCTGGGCCAGGACGGTCTGTCGTACGCGCCCGTCGACGACCGCACGCTCGACGGGGTGCGCCGGGCGATCGCCGGCTGGAACGGCCACGGCGACGACATCGACTTCGACTGGCGGTCGGTGGGCGAGTACCTGGACCGGCTGGACCGCGGCATCGCGGTCAACGCGGCCTATCTGATCCCGCAGGGCACCGTCCGCGCGCTCGTCGTCGGCTGGGAGGACCGTGAGGCGACGCCCGAAGAGCTGGACCGGATGCGGCAGTTGGTCGCCGAGGGGCTCGAGCAGGGCGCGGTCGGCCTGTCCTCGGGGCTCACCTACACGCCCGGCATGTACGCCGCCGACGCCGAACTGACCGAGCTGTGCCGGGTGGTGGCGTCCTACGGCGGCTACTACTGCCCGCACCACCGCTCCTACGGCGCGGGCGCCCTGGAGGCGTACGCGGAGATGGTGGCGCTGACCCGGGAGGCGGGCTGCCCGCTCCATCTCGCCCACGCCACGATGAACTTCGGCGTGAACAAGGGGAGGGCGCCGGAGCTGCTGTCCCTCCTCGACGACGCGCTGGCCGCCGGTGCCGACATCACCCTCGACACGTATCCCTACACGCCCGGCAGCACCACCCTCGCCGCGCTGCTGCCGAGTTGGGCGAGCGAGGGCGGCCCGCAGGAGGTCCTGCGCCGTCTCGCGGAGGAGGAGACCGCCGAGCGGATCCGCCACCACCTGGAGGATCTCGGCGCGGACGGCTGCCACGGTGTGCCCGTCGAGTGGGACACGATCGAGGTCTCGGGCGTCGGCGGCCCCGGACTCGACGCGTACGTCGGCCGTACGGTCCAGGAGCTGGCGGACCTGCGCGGCGAGGCCCCCTGGACGACCGCCCGCCGCCTGCTGCTGGAGGACCGTCTCGCCCCGACGATCCTCCAGCACGTCGGCCACGAGGAGAACGTCCGGACCGTCATGCGCCACCGCGTCCACACGGGCGGCTCCGACGGCATCCTCCAGGGCACCAAGCCGCATCCGCGGGCGTACGGCACGTTCCCGCACTACCTCGGCCACTACGTACGGGAGCTGGAGGTCCTGTCACTGGAGGAGTGCGTCGCCCATCTGACCTCACGCCCGGCGGCCCGGCTGCGCCTGCCGGACCGGGGTCTGGTCCGTGAGGGCTACCGGGCGGACCTGGTGCTCTTCGACCCGCGGACGGTGGCGGCGGGGTCGACGTACGACGCCCCGCGCACTCTGCCCACCGGCATCCCGCACGTCCTGGTCGACGGGCGGTTCGTGATCGAGGACGGCCGCCGGACCGACGTACTGGCGGGGAGGGCGGTCCGTCGCAGTCCCATGTGACGGAACGCCCCTCCGTGTCGCGTAACGCCCTACGGCTTGGGCAGGGTGCAGCCGCTCGCGCTGAGGTTCAGCTGGTTGCGGGTCGTGAAGCAGGCCGGGAACGTGTACGTCTCCTGGGCGTAGTTGATGCCCTGACGGACGGTGACGTTGCCGCTGGCGTCGACCTCGCAGGGGTTGTTCTCCGTGCAGCGCTCGCCGTCCTCGTTGCCGGTGTTGTTGACGGCGACGACCTTGCCGGTGGCCTGGTCGACGACCGGCGAGCCCGAGGTGCCGCCGATGGTGTTGCAGGCGGAGGTGTAGCGGACCGAGTCCTTCCAGGTCCAGTCGCCCTCCTTCATGCGGTACACGAACCCGTCGATGTTGCAGCTGTAGAGCCGCTTCCAGTAGCCGGAGGCGACGGTGATCGCGGTGCCGGCGGTGGGGTGGGTGTCCTGGACGGTGAGCGCGCTGATGCCGTAGGAGCTCTTGATGGTCGCGTATGTGCTGGTGAGCTGGTAGATCGTGGCGTCCGTGTCGGTCATCGTCGAGTACGCGATCTTGCTGGCGCGCAGCGTCGCGACCCGGGTGCCGGCGGAGTTGAGCAGGCCGAAGGTGCGGCTGGACGCCTGGTTGACGATGACCTCGCCGGGCTCCGGGAAGCCCGTCTCCAGGCAGTGACCGTTGGTGAGCACCAGCGCCGGGTCGGTGTCCAGGGAGTTCGGGAAGCGGACGACGGAGCCTGAGCAGTTGCTCAGCGCGACCGTCCCCGCGAGGGTGACGGCCTTGAGGGTGGGCGACGCGGCCTTGGCGTCGGCCGCCTGCGCGGGCGCCTTCTGTGCGGTTGCCTTCTCCGCGGTGGCCGGAGCCGTGGTCATCGGCGCCGCGACCGCGGGTGCCGCGCCGGCCCCGGCGATGGCCAGGGCGAAGAACGCGGCAACGAGAGGCTTTCTCATGTGGGGGTCCCCTCTTACGACGAGGCGACCGGAGATCTTCCGGCCGCCCGCTGTTTTGTCATGCACACTTTTTGTCATGCGCATTGTGATCGCAGAGGGGTGAGTGAACAAGGAGTTGTTTCCAGCCACGTGCGCTCCCGTGGCTACTTGGGGCCCTTCGTGCCGCCCTGGCCGCGCCCCTTGCCACCCGAGTTGCCGCGCGCGGAGGCGGTCGACTCGGAGGAGGACGTGGGGGCCGGCCGCGGGGCGGTGGACGTGGCGGGGTCCTGGGCGGCCTCGGCGGTCGCCTTCGGGTCCTGGGACACCGTGGGTGAGGCGCCCGCGTCGGACGACGCGCCCGCCGCCGGGCTGTCCGAGCGCGCCGAGCCCGTGTCGGTCGGATCGGTCCCGGCCCGGCGCGTGGAGCCGGTGGACTCGTCGTCGGCGGCGGAGCGCGTACCGGCGTCCGTGCCCGGCCGCCCGCCGGACGAGGACCCGGAGAACGAGAACCCCGCGATCACGGCGGCCACCGACACCACCCCCACCGCCCCCGCGGCCACCAGCGCCCGCCGCCGCCCACCGCGCCTGCGCCGCGCCCGCCGAGCGGAACGGGTGCCGCCCGGGGCGTCGTCGCCCCGGGCGACCCCGTCGACCACCGAGCCGTCACCCACCCCGGCTCCACCGGATGCCGGGCCGTCGACCCACTCGCCCCCGCCGGATGCCGCACCGTCGACCCACCCGGCGCCCTCGGCCGCCGGGCCGTCGACCCGGTCGGCTCCCCCGGATGGCGGGCAGGGGCCCCCGTCCGGGGTCTCCAGGGCCGTTCGGGGGAGCTCCGCCGTCTCGTCGTAGGCGTTCTGCCAGCCGTGGGCGGCCGCGGGGTCGGCGTACTCGTCGTACGCGGGGGTCGTGGGGGCGTACGGGTGGTACACGTTCGGCGGTACCTGGGGCACACCGCCCTCGCCGTGCGCACCGTGGACGCCGTACGCGCCGGTCGCGCTGTTCGCGGGATTCACGCCATACGCCCCGTTCTCGTACTCAGGTGGCCTGGACATGGCGGCGCATTGTAGAGACGGGTGGGACCCGTGGGACAGCCACGGAAGATAACCACACAAATCGACGCGTCCCACGTGGTGGAAAACACGACCCACGAGGCGTTACCGGGCCGTAAGCTCCCAGACATGCAGGTGATCCAGTCGACCAAGCTCGCCAATGTCTGTTACGAGATCCGGGGCCCGGTGCTCGAGGAGGCGATGCGGCTCGAGGCGGCAGGGCACCGCATCCTCAAGCTGAACACCGGCAACCCTGCCGCGTTCGGCTTCGACTGCCCGCCCGAGATCCTGGAGGACATCCTCCGCAACGTGTCGACGGCGCACGGCTACGGCGACGCGAAGGGGCTGCTCGCCGCCCGCCGCGCCGTCGTCATGCACAACCAGACCCTCGGCATCGAGACGGACGTCGAGCACGTCTTCATCGGCAACGGCGTCTCCGAGCTGATCGTGATGGCGATGCAGGGCCTGCTGGACGACGGCGACGAGGTCCTCGTACCGGCGCCGGACTATCCGCTGTGGACGGCCGCCGTCTCCCTCTCCGGCGGCACCGCCGTGCACTACCGCTGCGACGAACAGTCCGACTGGATGCCCGACCTGGCGGACGTGGAGCGCAAGGTCACCGACCGCACCAAGGCGATCGTCATCATCAACCCGAACAACCCCACGGGCGCGGTCTACGACGAGGCCGTGCTCAAGGGGCTGACGGACATCGCCCGCCGGCACAACCTCCTCGTCTGCTCCGACGAGATCTACGACAAGATCCTCTACGACGACGCCACCCACACCCCGACCGCCGCGGTCGCCCCGGACCTGCTGACGCTGACCTTCAACGGCATGTCGAAGGCGTACCGGGTCGCGGGCTACCGGGTGGGCTGGATGTCGATCTCCGGGCCGCGCGCGCACGCCGACTCCTACATCGAGGGTCTGACGATCCTCGCGAACATGCGGCTGTGCGCGAACATGCCGGGCCAGCACGGCGTGGTCGCCGCACTCAGCGGGCGGCAGACGATCAACGACCTGGTGCTGCCGGGCGGGCGCCTGAAGGAACAACTCGACGTCGCCTACGAGATGCTGACGCAGATTCCGGGCGTGAGCTGCGTACGGCCGAAGGGGGCGCTCTACCTCTTCCCGCGCCTCGACCCCAAGGCGTTCAAGATCAAGGACGACCGGCGGATGGTCCTGGACCTGCTGCGCCGGGAGAAGATCATGGTCGTCCAGGGCACCGGCTTCAACTGGCCGGAACCCGACCACTTCCGGGTCGTCACCCTGCCGTCGGTCGGCGACCTGCGGGACGCGATCGGCCGGATCGGCCACTTCCTGGACGGATACAGCCAGCCCTGACGCTCACGCTCCGTGTAGCATCCGTCCTATTTTGTGATCGGCTCAACTTTAGACGAAATCTAAGCTAGGATGGCTTCCTGTCAGAGCACAGGAGGCCATCTCATGTACGAACCGATCCGCAGCAAGTCGGTGCACAGCACGATGGCCGGCACCACCTCCGACTTCCCCCACCGGACGCGCGAGGAGGAGCTGGACATCCAGCTCGCCGGGCATCTCGCGGCGCTGCTCGCCGTCACCGACGAGCTGCGTGCGCTCGCCCCCGACGCCGGCCTGGACACCGCGGCCGAGCGGCTCGCGCAGCAGGTGGCCCGCCTTCGGGGCGGCCGCGCGCCGGTCCGGGCAGTGGCCTCCGGCAGCCGTGAGCCCCGCCTCGCCGCGCTCCACCAGCGGGCGCACACCCTCGCGGGCCGCGCCCTGGTCGTCGCGGCATCCCGAGCGGACACCGCGGCGGCGATCCTCGCGGCGGAGCGCATGGACGCGCACTCCGCCGCGCTGTCCGAGCCGCACCACCTGAGCGGCGCCCGCTAGTCCCGCCCGGGACTCCCCCGATCGGCCCCGGTCCGCGTGCACCCGCAGCGACGCGCGGACCGGGAGCCATGCACCGCGTTGGCCTCGGCCGCGGATCTTCGGTGGTCGTCGGAATCGGAACCGATGAGCGACGGCCAACAGGCCGGGCCCCGCACGTCTTTGTGCGGGGCCCGGGTCCTCTGTTCGGTGTTCACCGCGGCCGGCCGTGACGATCGCTGGTCAGGGCACATCCAAGCCGGCCGCGGAGTTTGGTGTCGGGCCGGAGTCAGCCCAGGCGCTGCACCAGCGCGTGGTACTCGTCCCACAGCTCCTTGGGCGTGTGGTCACCGAAGGTGTTGAGGTGCTCGGGGACCAGGGAGGCCTCCTCGCGCCAGACCTCCTTGTCGACCGTGAGCAGGAACTCCAGGTCGGAGTCGGCCAGTTCGAGGCCCTTGGTGTCGATGGCGTCCTTGGCCGGCAGGATGCCGATCGGGGTCTCGACGCCCTCCGCCCTGCCCTCCAGGCGCTCGACGATCCACTTCAGGACGCGGCTGTTCTCGCCGAAGCCGGGCCAGACGAACTTGCCCGCGTCGTTCTTGCGGAACCAGTTGACGTAGTAGATCTTCGGCAGCTTCGCCTGGTCCCTGCCCTTGGCGACGTCGACCCAGTGGCCCATGTAGTCGCCCATGTTGTAGCCGCAGAACGGCAGCATGGCGAAGGGGTCGCGGCGCAGCTCGCCGACCTTGCCCTCGGCGGCGGCGGTCTTCTCGGAGGCCACGTTGGCGCCGAGGAAGACGCCGTGGTTCCAGTCGAAGGACTCCGTCACCAGCGGTACGGCGCTGGCGCGACGCCCGCCGAAGAGGATCGCCGAGATCGGCACGCCCTTGGGGTCCTCCCACTCGGGCGCGATGATCGGGCACTGCGCGGCGGGAGTGGTGAAGCGGGCGTTGGGGTGGGCGGCCGGAGTCTCGGACGCCGGCGTCCAGTCGTTGCCCTTCCAGTCCGTGAGGTGGGCCGGAGTCTCCTCCGTCATGCCCTCCCACCAGATGTCGTTGTCGTCGGTCAGCGCCACGTTCGTGAAGACGGAGTTGCCCCACAGCGTCTTCATCGCGTTGGCGTTGGTGTGCTCACCGGTGCCGGGCGCGACCCCGAAGAAGCCGGCCTCGGGGTTGATCGCGTACAGCCGGCCGTCCTCGCCGAAACGCATCCAGGCGATGTCGTCGCCGATCGTCTCGACCGTCCAGCCGGAGATCGTCGGCTCCAGCATGGCGAGGTTGGTCTTGCCGCAGGCGCTCGGGAAGGCGGCGGCGACGTACTTCGACTCACCCTGCGGCGGCGTGAGCTTGAGGATCAGCATGTGCTCGGCGAGCCAGCCCTCGTCGCGCGCCATGACGGAGGCGATGCGCAGGGCGTAGCACTTCTTGCCGAGCAGGGCGTTGCCGCCGTAGCCGGAGCCGTAGGACCAGATCTCGCGGCTCTCGGGGAAGTGCGAGATGTACTTCGTGGAGTTGCACGGCCACGGCACGTCGGCCTCGCCCTGAGCGAGCGGGGCGCCGAGGGTGTGGACGGCCTTGACGAAGAAGCCGTCGGAGCCGAGCTCGTCGAGGACCGGCTGTCCCATGCGGGTCATGGTGCGCATGGAGACGGCGACGTAGGCGGAGTCGGTGATCTCGACGCCGATCGCGGAGAGGTCCGAGCCCAGCGGGCCCATGCAGAACGGGACGACGTACATCGTCCGGCCCTTCATCGAGCCGCGGAAGACGCCCTTCTCCCCCTGGAAGATCTCCCGCATCTCCGCGGGCGCCTTCCAGTGGTTGGTCGGGCCGGCGTCCTCCTCCTTCTCGGAGCAGATGAAGGTGCGGTCCTCGACCCGGGCGACATCGGTCGGGTCGGAAGCCGCGTAGTACGAGTTGGGGCGCTTGATGGGGTCGAGTTTTTTGAAGGTGCCCTTCTCGACGAGCTCCTCGCACAGTCGCTCGTACTCGGCCTCGGATCCGTCACACCAGACCACGTTGTCCGGCTGGGTCAGTTCGGCGATCTCGTTCACCCAGGAGATCAGTTCCTGGTGCTGGGTGGGGATGACGGTGGGAGCCGCGATGTCGCGCGCCACGATAGCTCCTAAATGAGGGATTTTGTTGCCTTGTTGCCCCGTGGGGGCTGCGACCCGGATGCTTCGATGTCGATCTCTGGCGCTCATCCGGTGCCGACCGCACTCATTTGATCATCCGACGGGTCCGCCCATATGTCCAGAGGAGCGCACAGGTGAGCGGAGTGAGGATCGCCACGTGTAACGAGGTCCCTTTGCGGCCACATTGCGTTCAGCTGAAGGTCCCTTGACCCGACGTCCGGTTCAGCTTTCGGGAGCCGAACTCCCGTGAGATGATGGCCACTCTTCGTCGACTCTCGTGCCCTACTGATTCGTAACTTACGGCTCCGTAGGTACGATGCGGTTCATGACTGCGCCCGTCCCCGACGCGCCCACGGACTCGCCGGCCGCCGGCCGCGTCTCCGCTGCGCTCTCACTGCCGCATCCGATCAAGCCCAAGCTCCGTGGCTGGCTTCATCTGGGCATGTTTCCGGCCGCACTCGTCGCAGGCCTGGTGCTCACCGCCCTGGCCGACTCGCCCCGCGGGCGCATCGCCTGCGGGATCTACGCGCTGACGGCCTGCCTGCTGTTCGGCGTGAGCGCGCTGTACCACCGGGGCACCTGGAGCCCGCGCATGGACGGCGTCCTGCGCCGACTGGATCACGCCAACATCTTCCTGATCATCGCGGGCACCTACACACCCCTGACGCTGCTGCTCCTGCCGCCGAGCAAGGGCCAGTGGCTGCTGTGGGGCATCTGGGGGGCCGCGGTGGCAGGCATCGCCTTCCGGGTGTTCTGGGTCGGCGCCCCGCGCTGGCTCTACACCCCCTGCTACATCGCGATGGGCTGGGCCGCCGTCTTCTTCCTTCCGGACTTCATGCGCACCGGCGGCATCGCCGTGCTGGTCCTGGTGATCGTCGGCGGTCTCCTCTACAGCGCGGGCGGCGTGGTCTACGGCATCAAGCGCCCGAACCCCTCACCGCGCTGGTTCGGCTTCCACGAGGTCTTCCACTCCCTCACGCTCGCCGCGTTCGTCGTGCACTACGTCGGAATCTCGCTGGTGGCGTACCAGCACGCATAACTCCCCCTTCTTCGAGACGGCCACGGCTTCCCAGCCGTGGCCGTTTTTCGTGCCCGCGCGGCCCCGCCTGTTGACCGTCACTACCTTTTGGCAGTTACTCTCATTTCATGGTTACTGTCACTCAAGGCAACGACGTGCCCCCCGACCCCCGCCGCTGGTGGGCCCTCGGCGCCCTGGTCGCGAGCATGCTGACGCTCGGCTTCGACATGACGATCCTCAACGTGGCCCTGCCGACGATGGCCGGCGATCTCGGCGCCACCACCGGCGAACAGCAGTGGATGGCGGACGCCTACGTCGTCGTCTTCGCCGCGCTGATGCTCCCCGCCGGGCTGCTCGGCGACCGGTTCGGGCGGCGGCTGATGCTGATCACCGGGCTGGGGATCTTCCTCGCCGGTTCCGTGGTGGGCGCGCTGGCCGACGGCGTGAGCGCGGTCGTCGTCGCCCGCGCGGTGATGGGCGTCGGAGCGGCGCTGGTCACCCCGCTCGCGCTGTCGGTCCTGCCCTCGCTGTTCACGCCCGAAGAGCGGACCAAGGCGGTCGGCATCGTCTCGGCCGGTTCGACGCTGGGCCTGCCGCTCGGCCCGATCATCGGCGGCTGGCTCCTCGACCACTTCTGGTGGGGCTCGGTGTTCCTGATCAACGTCCCGATGGCCGCCATCGGCATCGCCGCCTGCGTCCTGCTGCTGCCCGAGACCAGCGACCCGGCCTCCCCGAAGGTCGACACCCTCTCCACCGCGCTCACCGCGGCCGGCCTCGGCGCCCTGGTCTACGCGATCATCGAGGCCCCCACCCGCGGCTGGGGCGACCCGCTGGTCCTCGGCTTGCTCGGCGGGGCCGTCGTACTGATCGCCGCGCTGGTGCTGCGCGAACGGCGGGTCGTGCGGCCCATGCTCGACATGACGCTGCTCGCCCGCCGCGGGTTCCTGTTCAACGCCCTCGCCGCGACCCTCGTCATGTTCGTCCTCTCCGGCCTGATGTTCGTCCTGCCGCCCTACCTCCAGGCCGTCCTCGGCCACGACGCCCTCGGCACCGGGGTGCGGCTGCTGCCGATGATGGGCGGTCTGATGGTCGCCGCGCGGGCCGCGCAGCCCGTCGTCGCCCGGTTCGGGGCCCGCGCCGTGGTGAGCGCGGGTCTGGCGGTGCTGGCGTTCGCCGCCGTCCTGGGCAGCCGTACGACGGTCGACTCCGGCTACGGCTTCACCGCGCTGTGGCTGTCGGTCGCCGGGGTCGGCTTCGGCTTCTCGATCGTGCCCGCGATGGCCGGTGCCCTCGGCACGCTGCCCGCCGACCGGGCCGGCAACGGCTCCGGGCTGCTGATGACGCTGCGCCAGGTCGGCGGCGCGATCGGCATCGCCCTGCTCGGCAGCCTGCTCGCGGGCGCCTTCCGCGACCGGCTCGACGTGACCGGGCTGCCCGCCGCGGCGGCCGACACCGCCGGGGACTCCGTGGTCGCCGCCCACCTGGTCGCCGAGCGGGCCGGATCGGCGGACCTGATGGCCTCCGCGGACGGCGCGTACGTGCACGGCATGGGCCTCGTCCTACTGGTGTGCGGCCTCGCCGCACTCGTCGCAGCCCTGCTGGCGGCGGCCTTCCTGCCCGGGGCACCGGAGCGGCGGCGCACCGAGAGCGCGAGCCCTGACGTGGTCGCCCTCAAGGCGGATGCCCGACAATGACCCCCATGACGGCCGCACGCACCCCCACTTCCGCCGACCGCCCCCCGCTCGGACTCCGTGAACGCAAGAAGATCAAGACCCGTGAGGCGATCCGCACCGCGACGTACGGACTGATCAAGGAGCAGGGGTACGACGCCACGACGATCGAGCAGATCGCCGACCGGGCCGAGGTGTCGCCGTCGACCGTCTTCCGTTACTTCCCGACCAAGGAGGACATCGTCCTCACGGACGAGTACGACCCGATCCTCCTCGAGGAAGTGCGGGCCCGGCCCGCGGACGAACCCTGGCCGGACACCATCCGGTACGTCATGCGGGAGGCCGTCCGCACGGGCGTCGAGGAGGACGAGGAGGTCGCGCGGCTGCGCACCCACCTGATGGTCCAGGTCCCCGCGGTGCGCTCCCGGATGATGGAGAGCATGTCGGTCACCGGCCGCATGCTCTGCACTGCGATAGGTGAGCGCACCGGCCGCGACCCCGACAGCCTCGAGGTGCGGGTCTACGCGATGTCCCTCATCGGCGGCCTGATGGAGACCTCCCTGTACTGGGCGGAGAACGGGCACCGGGACGACTTCGCCACCCTCGTCGACCGCACCCTGGAGGTCCTCCAGCACGGCCTCCCGCAGGAAAACCCCTGAGGTCACCCCCCTCCTCCGTGCGATCCTGGCCGGGTGACCGCACACGAGATCCACGTCGAAGTCGCACCCGCCCTCGCCCTGTTCGTCCCCCACGGCCGACGCCGCGGCGCCACCGCGCTCGCCGTCGACGGCGTCTCGACCCTCGGCCATGTCGTCGAGTCCCTCGGTGTGCCGCTGACCGAGGTCGGCGCCCTGGTCGTGGACGGCCGCGAGGTGGCGGTCTCGCACATCCCGGCGGACGGCGAGTCCGTGACCGTCCGGGAGGTCGACCGGCCGCAGCGGGTCCCCGGCGCTCCGCTGCGCTTCCTCCTCGACGTCCACCTCGGCACCCTCGCCCGCCGGCTGCGCCTGCTCGGCGTGGACGCGGCGTACGAGTCGACGGACATCGGCGACCCGGCCCTCGCCGCCCTCTCGGCGGCCGAACAGCGTGTCATGCTCAGCCGCGACCGGGGTCTGCTGCGCCGCCGCGAGCTGTGGGCGGGCGCCTACGTCTACAGCACCCGCCCCGAGGACCAGCTCCGCGACATCCTCGACCGCTTCGCCCCCGAGCTGCGCCCCTGGACCCGCTGCACCGCCTGCAACGGCACGCTGAAGCGGGCCACCAAGGACGAGGTCGCCGACCAGCTCAAACACGGCACCCACCGCTCGTACGACGTCTTCGCCCAGTGCCGCGCCTGCGGACGCGCGTACTGGAAGGGAGCGCACCACGAACAGCTGGAGGCCATCGTGGAGCGCGCGTTGAGCCGGGGTACTCAGGACGGTTGAGTAGGCGGGCCGATCTCCGGCGCCCGCCGGCGCGGTGGGATGAAGGCATGAACACCGCGCAGCCCTCGGCCGACCGCCACCTGACCGGATGGTCCGTGGCCGGACTCGTCCTGCTCCTGCCGACCGTCGTCGTCGCCTGGCTCGCCGTGCTCTCCACCGAGCGCGGCAGCCGCTGCCTCACCTACGGCGAGCAGTGCTCCACCGTCCCGGGCACCGTCCTGTACGGGGTCTTCTACGCGTCCCTCGCGGCCGGCGTGGTGGCGCTGGCGTGGCCCCGGACCCGGTGGACTCCCGCCAGGTCCGGGGCCGTGGCCCTGCAGTGGGGCGCGCAGCTCACGCTGGGCGCGCTGATCCTCAGCGGCGCCTGACGTCCCGCCGAGGGGCGGCCGGCGCCCCGGCCGTTTCAGCTGGTCAGCGCCGAGCGCAGCCGCTCGGGGTCGGTCGTCGGGGCGTCGCACGTGAAGTTGCGGCAGACGTACGCGGCCGGTTCGCCGCCGACGAGCGGGCGCTCGGCGAGCAACGGGAACTCGTCGCTGTCGGGTGTGCCGTACACGACGACGGCTCCGGGGGCGGTGCCCAGAAGCGCCGTACGGTGCAGGGTCCTCGTGGCGGGGTCGTCGAGCGCGGGGCCGACGACGGCGACCTCGCGCGGCCCGTCGAGCAGCGCCTCGGCTGCGGCGAGCCCCCAGCCGATGAACCGGGGCACCCGCGGCCCGAGCGCCTTGACCACGCCCAACGCCCGCTCGGCGGCGGTGCGGTGGGGCTCGGAGCCGGTCTGGGCGGCGTACCCCAGCAGGGCGCCCGCGGCGGCGGTCCAGCCGGACGGGGCCGCGTTGTCGGTCGGGTCCTGCGGCCGGCGGATCAGCTGCTCGGCGTCGGCGGCGGTGTCGTACAGCGCGCCCGACTCCGGGTCGGTGAACCGGGTGAGGACGTGGTCGAGGAGGAGCCCGGCGAACTCCAGCCAGACGCCCTCGCCGGTCACGGACGCGAGCGCGAGGAAGCCCTCGGCGACGTCGGCGTAGTCCTCCAGCACGCCCGAATTCGCGCCCGCGTGGCCGTCCTTGCTGGTCCGGGTCAGGCGGGCCCGGTCGTCGAGGTGCAGGCGGACGAGGAGGTCGGCGGCGGTGACGGCCGCGTCCACCAGGTCGGGGCGGTCGAAGTAGGCGCCGGTCTCGGCGAGGGCGGCGACGGCGAGCCCGTTCCAGGCGGCGACGATCTTGTCGTCCCGGCCGGGCGCGGGCCTGGTCTCCCGGGCCTCCCTCAGCCGCCGCTTGATCGACTCGACCTTCTCGGCGTCGACGAACCCGTCCTGCTGCGGGAGTTGCAGCACGGAGGCGCCCTCCTCGAAGGTGCCCTCCTCGGTGACGCCGAAGTAGCGCGTTGCGAGCTCGGCGTCCTCCGGGCCCAGGACGTCGGCGAGTTGCTCCGGCGTCCACACGTAGTAGGCGCCCTCGACGTGCTTGCCGGTCCCGCCCTCCCGTCGCCCACCACCGCCCTTGTGAAGACGCGCTTCGCGCGGCACCTCCTCTTCGCTGTCGGCGTCCAGGGCGGAGGCGAACCCGCCCTCGGCGGTGCGCAGTTCCCGCACCATGAAGTCGGCGGTCTCCAGCGCGACGCGGCGCGCCAGCTCGGAGCCGGTGGACCGCCACAGGTGGGCGTACACACGGCACAGCAGCGCGTTGTCGTACAGCATCTTCTCGAAGTGCGGCACCACCCAGTCCCGGTCCACCGAATAGCGCGCGAACCCGCCGCCGAGCTGGTCGTAGATCCCGCCGCGCGCCATCCGCTCGCAGGTGTCCTGAGCCATCTGCAGCGCGCCCTCGGCGCCGGTGCGCGCGTGGTGGCGCAGCAGGAACTCGATGACCATGGACGGCGGGAACTTCGGCGCCCCGCCGAACCCGCCGCGCTGCTGGTCGTACTCCCGGGTGAGTCCGAGCAGCGCCTGCGCCGGCTCCTGCTCACCGGGGGCCTGGGTGCCGCCGTAGGCGATCTCCCGCTGCGCGAGGTCCCGGACGATCTTCCCGGCGACCTCGTCGACCTCGTCCCGCCGGTCGGTCCAGGCGTGGTGGACACCCTCCAGGACCTGCTGGAAGGAGGGCATGCCGTGGCGGGGGGCCGGCGGGAAGTAGGTCCCGAAGTAGAAGGGCTCGGCCTCCGGTGTGAGGAACACCGTCATGGGCCAGCCGCCCTGCCCGGTGGCCGCCTGCACGGCCTCCATGTACACGGCGTCGACGTCCGGGCGCTCCTCGCGGTCGACCTTGACGTTCACGAAGTTCTCGTTCAGATACGCGGCCGTGGTGTCGTCCTCGAAGGACTCGTGCGCCATCACATGGCACCAGTGACAGCTCGAGTAACCGACGCTGAGCAGCACCGGCACACCCCGCTCACGGGCCTCCTCGAAGGCCTCGTCCGACCAGGGCCACCAGTCGACGGGGTTCTCTGCGTGCTGGAGGAGGTACGGGGACGTCTCATGGGCCAGTCGGTTCGCCATGGGGTCCATCCTGCCGCAGTACACCCATCGGAGCCCGTCCGCACCCTCGCGCCATTCGGCCGTCCGCAGCACACTTGACCGGGAAAGCTGTTGTTGCCGGAGGGGGACGGGACATGCGGGACGGCCATCGGACCGATGCCGAGCGGCTGTTGGCACGGGCCGTGGAGGAGGAGATGCGCCGCTCGGGCGGCCGCAGCGACGCCCAGGTGCTCATGTCAAGGGCGCGCGGCGCACTGGACACCATGGCGCAGACCGCCGCCGAGGAGTACGAGGCCTACACGCGCGCCCTCGACGAGGCGGAGGCCGGACGGCTCAGCTTCGGACAGCGCTACGCCCGGGAGGGCGGGGGCACTCCGCTGCTGGTCGCGGGGGTCGCCGCGGTCACGGCCGCCGTGGCCGACCTGGCGCTCGGCACCGGCGCGAGCACCGCGCTGGGCGCGGGCGTGACCGTCGGGGTCGTCGGCGCGGCGGCCACCGTCGTCAAGGTCGCCGGCTCACACCTGCCCGCCGCGCACCACCGCGCGGGCGCGGCCGGCCAGCCCGGCGGCCCGGAGCAGCTGCGCCTGCAGTGGCTGACGGCGCTGGAGGTACGCGGCATCCGCCCGTTTTTCGACCAGCAGCGGGTGATCAGCGCGTCCACCGGTCCGACGAAGACCGGGCCGAAGCTGCGCAGCGTGGACAAGAGCGCGGCGGCCCGCGGGCGGAAGGTTCTGGAGCAGTCGTTCGGGCAACTCCCCGAGCCGAAGGGGGCGTTCGCGGGCCGTCGGCAGGAGCTGGCGCGGATCCGGCAGTGGGTGCAGGCGGCCCGCGCGAGCACGCAGACCCGGCCGACGGTGGTCGTGCTGCACGGGACGCCCGGCAGCGGCCGGACGACCCTCGCCGTGCGGGCCGCGCACGACCTGCGGGACCAGTTCCGCGGCGCGTGCGTCGTCGATCTGCGCGGCCACAGCGCGGAGCCGCTGTCCACGCGGGACGCGCTCCTGCATCTGCTGAATCGTCTCGGCGCACCGCGGGAGCAGCTGCTGTTCCGTGAGCGGTCCTCCGCCGAGCAGCAGGTCAAGCGCCTGAGCGACCTGTACCACCAGCACCTCACCGGCCTGCCGGTCACCGTGATCCTCGACGACGCCTCCGACCCCGAGCAGGTCCGCACCCTCGTCCCCGAGCGCTCCGACAGCCTGGTCCTGGTCACCGCGCGCGGCCCGCTCGACCTGCCCGACGGCCTCCCCGCCTGGGTCCACGAACTGCCGGTGGAGGCGCTGGACGCGGCGGGCGCGGAGGAGCTCCTCGGCGCGGTCACACAGGACGACCCGGGCCCGTACGACGCCGAGTCCGCCGACCGGATCCGCGAGCTGTGCGGCGGGCTGCCGCTGGCGTTGCGCGTCGCGGGCTCGTCCCTCGGCCCGCGCTCACCGCGCGGGCTCGCCTCCGACCTGGAGGCGTACGGCCCGGTGGAGCCGGTCGAGCGCGCCCTGTGGCTGCGCTACACCGACCAGCCCGACGCGGCACGCCGGCTGCTGCGGCGCCTCGCACTGGCGGGCCGGGCGTCGCTGGGCGCGGCCGCGGCGGCGGCCCTGCTCGCCACGGACCGGCCGGAGGCCACCCGGCACCTGGTGGCCCTCGCGCAGGCCGGCCTCATCGACCATGTGCGCGGCGACCGCTACCGCCTGCACGACCTCGTGCGGGCCTTCGCCCGGGCCCGCCTCCTGGACGAGGAGGACCCCGCCGAGCGCACGGCCGCGCAGGAGCGGCTGATCGTCAGCTACGCCGAGCTCGCCGACTCCGTGCTGCGCCTGGTGGACGGCAACATGTCGACCCGCTCGGACCGCTTCAGCCCGCACGGCTTCACCTCCCTCGACGAGGCGCTGCGCTGGCTGGACGACGAGTCGAGCTTCATCACGGCGGCACTGCGGCACGCGGAGGGCGTGAACGAGGCGGCCGTGCTGAACCTGCTGGGCGCCCTGTGCGACTACTGCCTGCTGCGCGGCGACCTCTACCGGCTCGGCGAGATCAGCGAACTGGCGCAGGCCGTCGACCGGGGCCTGCTGCTGCGCTCCGTGCAGTGGCGCACCGGCATCGCGGCCCGACAGCTCGGCGAGCTGGACAAGGCCCGCACCACCCTGACCTCCGTGGTCGACCTCTACATGCAGGCCCATCACGACGCGGGGGCGGCCCGCGCCCTGTGCTCCCTCGGCATCACCCTGCACCACCAGGGCAACCTCACCGAGGCGGCAGCCAAGCTGCGGGAGGCCCTGGAGCTGCAGGCCGCCCCCGAGCTGGCCACGGACCGCGCCTGGACGATGCACGCGCTGGCCGCGGTCGAGCGGGACCGGGGACAGCCCGCCGAGGCCCTGGACCTCCTCGGCCGTTCCCTGGTCCTGCACCGCGAGGGCGGTTCGGTGCACGGCGAGGCGTGGGCGCACTTCCAGCTCGGCCAGCTCAACCTGCGCCGCGGTGACATCGAGGAGGCGGAGAGCGAGCTGCGCCAGGCCCTCGACCTGTACGGCCGCACCCGCGACGCCCGCGGCGAGGCCTGGGCGCTGACCCAGCTGGCCCGCGCCCGCCTGGTCGCCGGTGACCCGTCCCCTGCGGTGGACGGACTGCGCCGCGCGGCCGCCCGGCACCGCGACAACGAGGACGCCCGCGGCGAGGCCTGGACGGCCTACTACCTGGGGCAGGCCCTGGAGGAGACGGGCGACCTGGACCGCGCGGTCAGGGAACTCGAGCGCTCCCGCACGATGTTCTCCCGCATCCGGGACGTCTACGGCCTGGCCTGCGCCCGCCACCACTCGGCACGCGTGACCAGGGACCAGCGGGCGGTCCAGACGGGCTCGCTGCGCAACTCCGGCTTCGCCCGCCAGCTCCTCGTGGACGCCCGCGCCGACTTCCAGCGCATCGGCGTCGCCCACGGCGAGGCGTGGACCTGCCTGGAGCTCGTCATCGTCGACGCGGGCAACGCCCGTGCCCAGCAGGCGCTGTCCCTGTGCGACGAGGCCGCGGCGCTCTTCACCTCGTACGGCGACGACCGCGGCGCGGACTGGGCCCGCTTCCTGCGCTGCACCCTGCTGCCCTACGCCGCTCCCGGCGGCGTCGAGATCGGCACCGCGGTGGCCCAGGAGGAGTTGACCCAGCTGTCCCGCGCGGCACATCCCCTGCGGGACGAGAAGCTCGACGACTACGTGGAGGCGTACCAGCTGTTGCTGGAACGCGGGGTGAGCCTGGAGGCGGGGTGGCAGGCTTGGCGACTGGGCATGGTGCCGGACCGGCATGCGCGGGAGGTCATGGGGGTGGCGGTCGCCGCCACGTCGTGATGGGCCCGGGCCGAGGCGGCCCCCGTACGGTGAGGAGGGCCCGGTGAGCGGTCGCAGGTGGCCGGGGGACCCGCAGGAGCAGGCGCTGCGGCACGCCCTGGACCGTGACCGGCGGCTCGTCGTCCTGGTGCACGACCGGCCGTCCGGATCCGAGCAGCCGGCGGCGCTCGCACGGCTGGTGTCCGCAGCCGGTGCCGCGCGGGGTCTGCCCGTGCACCGCTTCGCCGTCGAGGACCGCGCCACCGCAGCGGAACCGCTGCTGCTGCGCCTGCTGTTACGGACGGGGACCCGGCCCGAGAGCCTGCGCGCGGCGCTGCTCGCCACCCCGCAGCGCCTCGCCGAGCTGACCGCGTCGACGTGCCGCGAGGCGCTGGGGGGCCCTCGATCGCTGGTCGTGCTGGACGACGTACCGAGCGGCGGGCCCGGCGACGAGCTGCTGCGGGCGGTCAGCGGTGCGTTGGAAGGCACGGGCTGCGTCGTGCTCGCCACATCGCGGACGAGTCACTCGGCCCCGGGCGCCCTCAACCAGGCGTGGGACCCACCGTCGCAGACCTCGGCCCCGTGGGCCGAGGCCCTGGACGAGATGCGCGCCGGCCCGGACGCCGAGCCGCTGTCGGTTCTCGCGGCCTGGGACGGACGGGAGTTCTCCCCGGACCTGCCACTGCCGCTGCCCGTCGAGCGCTGGACGCGCGCCGACTTGTCGCGCCTGTTCCAACGGCTCCACCGTTCAGGACTGCTCGAGGAGTCCCGCCCCGGCTGGTACGAACTGGCCTTCGAGGTACGTGAGGAGCTCAGACGCCTCCGCGGCGCCGAAGACCTCCGACGGACCGCACGGCGGCTGGACTCCGGCCTCGCGGACGACCTCACGGCCAGGACCGGTGAACTCGGGGACGCCGCCGAGCCCGTGGTCGACCTCGCGCTGCGCCTGCTGCGCTCCGACGCCCCGCGGGCGCTGGACTTCCTGGCCCGGCTGGGCGGCCAACTGGCTGCCGAGGCCGCGATCCTGCCCCTGCTGATGCTCAAGGCCGAGCTGTCGCACGTGAGCAGCGCCGCGGACGCGCTCACCCCGGCGCTCGCCGCGGCGGCCCGCCAGACCGGCCGGCCGCAGGCCGCCGAACGGGCGCTGACGGGGCTCTCCTCGCCTGCGGCCGTACGGGAACTCGCCCTCACCCGGCACCACATGGGCCTGCTGGCCGAGGCTGAGGCCACGCTCGACGCACTCCCCGCCGACGGTCCGGACGGCTGGGCCCTGCACATCCGCGCGGCGATCCGTCTCGACCGGGGTGAGGTCGACACCGTCGGGCGGCTGCTGCGGCGGGCCATCGAGGCCCACCAGGTGCGCGGCGACCGGCGGGGCGAGGCCTGGGCCGTCTTCCACTACGGGCGCCTGCGACTCCTGCGCGGCGGGCTGGAGGAAGCACGCAAACGACTCGACACGGCATGGCAGCTGTTCCGTGACACCGGCGACGTGGTGGGCGCCGCGTGGGCGGACACCGAACTGCACCGGGTGGCCGTGCTGATGCACGGGGCGCAGCCCCGGCTGCTGCAGGAACTGGCGGCCATGCCCGAGGCGCACCGCGACCACGGCGACGTCCGGGGAGAGGCCTGGGCCACGCTCGTCGCGGGCCTCGCGTACGCGGACGCGGGGCGACACCCGGCGGTGGCGGCCCTGGAGCGGGCCTGGTTCCTCTTCGAGATGCTTCCCGACCGGTTGGGGCTGGCCTGGGCGATGCACCACCGCAGCCTCCAAAGACCCGCGATCGCCCCGTTCGACCGGGTCGCCGGCACCTTCACCGGGAGCGGCAGCGAGCGCGGCCGGGCCTGGGCGGAGCTGCGGGAGGCGGTGCTGACGACGCGTCCCACGGCACGCGGGCGGCTGCTGGGCAGCGCGCACCAGCACTTCGCGACGGTCGGTGACACGGCCGGTGAGCACTGGGCGACCGTGCTCGACCGGGAGCGCGGCCCCGACGAGCGCGCCGAGTCCATCAGGGTCCTGCGCAGCTGCTATCCACCCCATTTCCTCGCCGGTGTCGACTGGCTGGGGTCGAGGATCGACATCCCCCACGCCGTCCGCCACTTCGTTCCCGTGCCCGGCACCTTCACCGTGGACGACTTCGCCGACGACATACCGCCCACCGCCTCCCGGGTGCGCCTCACCCTCCTCGACGACTTCCCGGCCGTCGAGGAGTCGGCCGCCATCATGCTGATCATCGAGCCGGGCCCGGAGCACCCCTGGGCGGCGCGGGGCGCGGCCCGTCCCCTGCTGACGGTGCGCGCGGTTCCGCTGACGCGCGCCGACGTGGAACCCGCGCACGCCGTCCCGATCAAGCGAACCGCCACGTTCCACTTCACCGCGCACCGGGCGGGGCGCCATCGCATCCGCTTCACCGTCGAGCACCAGCGGTCGGGAACCGTCCTGCAGCAGGTGGAGACGGACATCGACGTGCAGGGGGCCGCCGAGGAGACGCCCTTCGCCGACCCACAGCCGCACGCCCTGTCCGCGTCCGCCCCCGAGCCCGCCCGGAGGGCCTAGTCCAGTGGCCCGCGAACTCCCGGTCCGCGTCGTGCAGGACCCCAGCCTCGGCTTCACCCGCCTCCCCCACCTCGTCACGCCGCCCGATCTGGTGGTGGGCATCGATTCCTACGGCGAGAACGGCATCCTGGCCCGCATGCACGGCCCCGTGGTGCCCGCGCTGAGCGGCGAGCACAAGACGTTCCTGGAGGCGACTCCCGCACAGGTGCGATCCGCTGCGGCACGCCTGCGGCGCCTGTGGAAGGACGAGTTCATCGACGTGCGGCGCCTCGACGCCGAGGGCCGCCCCGCCCCGGGGCGTGCCTCCCTGCCGTACGCGACCCGTGTCGATCTCACCGGCGAGCCGCAGGACGAACTGCTCGACGCGCTCACGGAACTCGCCACGTACGGCTCCCAGTTGCTGTTCGACGTGTTGTTGGGCGGAGAGGGTGAGCAGGTCAAGCTGTTCCGCGGGCTGCTCATCGAGGTGCTGCGCGTCGGCGCCCCGCTGCGGGTGCGTTTCGACTCCGACCTGTTCGTGCCCTGGCCCATGCTCTGCCTGCCCCCGGACGCGACGGACGAGCCCGGTGTGGACGGGGTGTTCCGGCGGTTCCTCGGGCACCGCCACCAGATCGAGCAGACCGGTGGCTACTACGCCGGGATCGCGGACGGGCGTGAGCAGCCGCCGCCCGCCGTCCCGGCCGTGAGCCTGAACCACGACACCGGTATCGACGTGCGCGGCCGCACCCGGGCCGCCGATGTCGCCGCGCTGCTGGCCCGCGAGGGAGTCCTGGCCGAGCGGACGACCCGGCGGGAGCTGGAGCGGGCGCTGCGGGACACGACGCTCGACGAGCAGTTGATGTACTTCTGGTGCCACGGGCACTTCCAGGGTGCCGAGCCGGAGCCGCCGGCCCTCGTCGTCAAGCTGACGGACCAGCGCCCCATAGACGCCTACACCGTCAAGGCGCACCGCCCGGATCGCGGGGAGTGCGCGCCGTTCCGTCCGTTCGTCCTGCTCAACGCCTGCTACGCGGGGCTGCCCGGCAACGCGGACCTCGCCTATCTGGGGCACGCCCTGATCGAGACCGGGGCCCGGGGCGTCCTGGGGCCGCAGATAGAGATGCCCCAGGTGTTCGCGGCGGAGTACGCGCTGGAGTTCCTGACCCGCTATCTGCCCGGCACGGGAACGGCCGGCGAGGTGGCCCACGCCGTCGCCCGGCACTTCGCCGACGAACTGCACAACCCGCTGGGCTTCGGCTACGCCCTGCACTGCGGCATGGACGCGCGCCTGCCTCGCGCGGAGCAGCAGGCCGACGCGGACGCCGGAGAGGAACAGGAGACGGCCGTATGAGCACCGCCCCCGCCGCGCCCGAGGTGCGGTCCGTCGACCTCTGCCCGGACGGCTGGCTGCTGCAGGACACCGTGCACGGCCCGCGGCCGGTGCCCGCGCCCCGGCTCCTCGACCACTTCGCCGAGCACCTGACACCGCCCGACTGGGCCACCGACCTGCTGGTGTACGTCCACGGCTGGCGGACCGGACCGGATTCGGCGCGGGCCGCGCTGCACCGCCTGCTGACGCTCTGCGCGCTCCAGTACGACCGTGACGGGGCGGCCCGCTATCCGCGGCTGCGGCCGTGGCGGCCCTGGAGCGTGCTGGTCCGCTGGCCCTCCCACTCGATGCCCTCGCTCGGCGGCTACCGCCGTATCCGCGACCGGGCACACGCCATGAGTACGCGGGGCCACGCGGCCCAGGTGATCGGGCAGCTGCTCGGATATCTGGACCTGCACCGCACCGATCCGGCCTCGGCGCCCGTCCTCGCCAACCGCGACGGCCAGTATCTGCACCTGGTCGGGCACTCCTTCGGCTGCCGGTTCCTGTGCGAGGCGGTCCAGTGGGCGGCGGACGGGCCGCTGACGCTGGGGTGGAGCACACCGGAGCCGCCGGGGCGGCCCTTCACCGTCGACTCGATGCTGCTGCTGCAGATGGCGGCCCCGCGCGACGCCTTCTCCTCCGGCTTCCCTGCACTGGCCGAGGCGCCCCTGCGGGGGCCCGTCGTGGCGACCTACTCGCACCACGACCAGGCCACCGGCTTCTGGCACCTGCGGGCGGAGAAGCGGGTCGGCATCGGCCACGCGGGCATCGGCACCGCGCCCGCTCCGGTCTCCGCGATCCGGATGCTGTCCGGCGACCAGGGCTATCCGCTCGACGCCCTCGACCACCGCTTCGTCAGCGTCGACGCGAGCCACGTCTACGTCCGCGGGAGCGGCCCGGCGGGGGCCCACTCCGACCATCTGCGGCCGGAGACGGCACACCTGCTGATGTCGCTGGCCGATCACTCCCGCTGATCCGGGCGCGGCGCACGGCGGTGAAACGCGCCGACCCCGCGCTCGGCCTCAGCCCTGGGCGGACGAGGGCTTCCCGGTCGGCTTCCCGGTCCCCTGCGTTCCCTTGCCGGAGGCTTCCGCCCCCTCTTCCGGCGACTTCTCGAAGTCGACCTTGCCCATGTGCCGGTTCATGGACTTCATCAGGCCCCACACCGCCAGCGCCATCGCCGCGAAGACGATGAAGCCGAGGACGCCGGGGGTGACCTTGTTCTCGTCGACCTCCTTGGCGAGGGGGGCGAGGTGCGTCATTGCCAGGCTCACGCTTGCGCTCATGTCAGGCATTGTCGCGGATGCCCGCAAAGAGGTCGTCCTCGGGGAGGGAGGTATCGACGAGGGACTTCGCGAGCTCGTACTCCTCCGTCGGCCAGACCTCCCTCTGCAGCTCCATCGGCACCCGGAACCAGCCCCCGTCGGGATCGATCTGCGTGGCGTGCGCGATCAGCGCCTTGTCGCGGATCTCGAAGAAGTCGGCGCACGGGATGTGCGTGGTGAGCGTGCGCTCGGTGCGCTCGAACTCGCTCCACCGCTTCAGCCACTCCCCGTACGGCGACTCCAGACCCCGATCCAGCAACGCGTTGTGCAGCGCCTCGGTGCGGGGGCGGTTGAAGCCCTGGTTGTAGTACAGCTTCCGCGCCTGGTACGCCGGGCCGAACTCCGCCTCCGGGTACTTCTCGGTGTCCGCCGCGCCCTCGAACGCCACCATCGAGATCTTGTGGGTCATGATGTGGTCGGGGTGCGGGTAGCCACCGTTCTCGTCGTAGGTGGTGATCACCTGGGGACGGAAGGAACGGATCTGCTTCACCAGCTCACCGGCCGCCTTGTCGACGTCCTCCAGCGCGAAGCAGCCGTCGGGCAGCGGGGGCAGCGGGTCGCCCTCGGGAAGGCCGGAGTCGACGAAGCCGAGCCACTCCTGCTTGATACCGAGGATCTCGCGGGCCTCGTCCATCTCCTTCTTGCGTACCTCGTGGATGTGCTCCTCGATGTACTTGTCGCCCTGGAGCTTGGGGTTGAGGATGGAGCCGCGCTCCCCGCCCGTGCAGGTCACGACCAGCACGTCCACCCCCTCGGACACGTACTTCGCCATGGTGGCCGCGCCCTTGCTCGACTCGTCGTCGGGGTGGGCGTGAACGGCCATCAGTCGCAGCTGGTCAGTCAAGACTCAATCCTCAGTGAAGTCGGCGCCCGGTGTGAGCGGGTGCGATCGGCGCTTCTATAGTGACCGAATCGGAAGGCGAATAATTCCGGGGCCCGGATCCGGCGGACCCACCGTCGGACAGCCGTCCGCCCCAGCCGAGAGGGACGATCATGACCACGGCGAGCACGGTGAGCACGCGAGTGCCCGAGGGCCGTTACGGCCGCTCCTCGGACGAGCGCGCCGACCGCAGACTCCGGATCACCGGAGCCGTGCTGGGCGCGGCCCTGCTCGCGTTGATCGGCTACTTCGCCTACCACTACGTCGGCCAGAACAAGATCAGCGCCGAGGTCATCACGTTCGAGGCCTCCGGCACCGCGGTCGAGGTGCATCTGGAGGTCCACAAGGACTCCGACACGAGCGGCTACTGCACGATCCGCTCTCAGGCCGGGAACGGCGCCGAGGTCGGCCGCGCGGACTTCCGGTTCTCCGGCGCGGACACCCGCATCGACAAGGTCGTGACGCTCCGCACCACGTCCAAGGGGACGACGGCCGAGCTGCTCGGCTGCCACGCCGACTGATGCCATTCGCAATACATAGCCACTGACCTGCGTTGACGTAATTCTGGTGGCATATGTCCTCCCCCTTCGGCCGCTGAATTGTTAGGCTCGTGGTTTCGCCCATCCCTGGAGGAACATGCTTCCGGGTAGGGCGACGCTTTTGTAGTCCCAGTACCGACGAGGAGCACCTGTGACCCAGACCAGCGAGTCTGTCACCTGGCTGACCCAGGAGGCGTACAACAAGCTCAGGGTTGAGCTTGAGTACCTTACTGGTCCTGCGCGCACGGAGATCGCCGCCAAGATCGCGGCCGCGCGCGAGGAGGGCGACCTGCGCGAGAACGGCGGGTACCACGCTGCCAAGGAGGAGCAGGGCAAGCAGGAGCTCCGTGTGCGCCAGCTGACCCAGCTCCTCGAGAACGCCCAGGTGGGCGAGGCCCCGACCTCGACGGACGGTGCGGTGGCGCCCGGCATGGTCGTCACGATCGCCTTCGACGGCGACGAGGACGACACGATGACCTTCCTGCTCGCCTCGCGCGAGTACGCGAGCTCCGACATCGAGACCTACTCGCCGCAGTCCCCGCTGGGCTCCGGCGTGATCGGCAACAAGGTCGGCGAGGACGCGGAGTACGAGCTGCCGAACGGCAAGAAGGCCTCGGTGCGGATCCTCAAGGCGGAGCCGTACAGCGGCTGAGCCCGCACGCCCCGCAGGACCCCGACAGCCCCCGGCGCCAATGCGGCGCCGGGGGCTTCGCCATACCCCCGGAGTCCGTGCGCCGCGGTCAGGCCGCCGCCGAGCGGTACTTGCGTACCGCCAGGGTCCGGAATATGGCGACGATCAGGACCGAGTAGATCAGCGAGGCCCAGACCGGGTGCTGCATGGGCCAGGCGTCCGAGGGGGAGACCCCGGGGTTGCCGAAGAGCTCACGGCAGGCCTGGACCGTGGCGCTGAACGGGTTCCAGTCGGCGACATGCTGCAGCCAGGGCGTCATCTTGCTGGAGTCCACGAACGCGTTCGAGACGAAGGTGACCGGAAAGAGCCAGACCAGCCCGCCCGAGGTGGCCGCCTCCGGCGTCCGCACGGAGAGGCCGATCAGCGCGCCGATCCAGGTGAAGGCGTACCCCAGCAGAAGCAGCAGGCCGAAGGCGCCGAGCACCTCGCCCACGCTGGTGTGGGTGCGCCAGCCGACCAGCAGGGCGACCACGGCCAGCACGACCAGCGTGAGCGCCGTCTGCACCAGGTCGGCGAGGGTGCGCCCGGTCAGGACCGCCCCCCGCGCCATCGGCAGTGAGCGGAACCGGTCGATCAGCCCCTTGTGCATGTCGTCGGCGATGCCCGCGCCGGCGCCCGCGGTGGCGAACGTGACGGTCTGCGCGAAGATGCCCGCCATGAGGAACTCGCGGTAGACGCCGGGGTCGGTGGTGCCGCCGATGTTCATGGAGCCGCCGAACACGTACGCGAAGAGCACGACGAACATGATGGGCTGAATCAGCCCAAAGATAATCATTTCCGGAATTCTGGACATCCGGATCAGGTTGCGTTTCGCCACGACCAAGGAGTCCCGGACGGACTGGGTGACCGGATTGCCCGGCGGGGCGACCCGCACGGTGTCGGTGACGGCGCTCATCGGGTGGCCTCCTTGTCGTTCTCCGCCTTCGTCTCGGCGACATGACCTGTCAGGGACAGGAACACGTCGTCGAGGGTCGGTCGGCGCAGCCCGATGTCGTCGATCTCGATACCGCGGGCGTCCAGCTCCCGGATGACCTCGGCGAGGAGCTTGGCGCCGCCGGTGACGGGGGTGGTGATCCTGCGGGTGTGGTCCTCGACGGTGGTGTCGCCCTTGCCGAAGCCGCGCAGACTGTGTTTGTCCAGGATGGCCGCGGCGGCCGCTATCCGTTCGCGCTCGTGCACGACGACTTCGACGCGCTCGCCGCCGGTACGGGCCTTGAGCTCGTCGGAGGTGCCGCGGGCGATGACACGGCCGTGGTCGACCACCGCGATGTCGTGCGCGAGATGGTCGGCCTCTTCGAGGTACTGGGTGGTCAGCAGCAGCGTCGTACCGCCGGAGACCAGTCGCTTGATGACCTCCCACAGCATCTGGCGGTTGCGTGGATCGAGGCCGGTGGTCGGCTCGTCCATGAACATCACGGGCGGGGAGACGACCAGCGCCGCCGCCAGGTCGAGCCGGCGGCGCATGCCTCCGGAGTAGGTCTTGGTGGGGCGGTCGGCGGCGTCCGCGAGGTCGAACTGCTCGAGCAGCTCAGTGGCCCGGGCCTTGGCGGCCTTCGCCTTCATCTGGTACAGCTGTCCGACCATCTGGAGGTTCTCGCGGCCGGTCAGGTACTCGTCGACCGCGGCGAACTGGCCGGACAGGCCGATCGAGCGCCGTACCTCGTTGGGGTGCTTGAGCACGTCGACGCCGGCGACGACGGCCTTGCCGCTGTCGGGGCGCAGCAGGGTCGTCAGACAGCGGACGGTCGTCGTCTTGCCCGCGCCGTTCGGCCCGAGCAGGCCCAGGACGGTGCCCTCGGGGACATCGAGGTCGACGCCGTCCAGAGCTTTTACGTCGCCGAAGGTCTTCACCAGACCTTCGGCGTAGATGGCGCCTGGCATATGAGTCTCCACGTCGTCGGGGATTTCTCAGGAAGCCTTGGTTCAGGAGTCTTGGTTCAAGAATCCTGGTTCAGTAATCTTGGTTCGCGACACACCATAACGCGATGTATCGCGTCACTCAATGGATTTGTCGGACCGCGACCCGATCGGGTGACAAGAGGGCCCTGACCTCAGTCGATGACCGTGTAGCCCGCCTCGTGCAGGGACTGCTCGACCTCGGCGCAGTGCGCCGGACCCTTCGTCTCCAGATGCAGCTCGACCTCCGCCTCCGTGAGCCCGAGCCGCGGGTGCGTCCGGACATGGCTCACGTCCAGGACATTGGCGTCGACCGCTGACAACACCCCGAGAAGCGCCGCGAGGGCGCCCGGCCGGTCCGTCAGCCGGACCCGGACGGCCAGGTAGCGGCCCTGCGCCGACATCCCGTGGCGCAGGATCCGCTGGAGCAGCAGCGGGTCGACGTTGCCGCCGGACAGCACCGCCACCACCGGCCCGTCGAAGGAGCCGGGGTCGCTCAGCAGCGCCGCGACCGGGCTGGCCCCGGCCGGCTCCACGACCAGCTTGGCGCGCTCCATGCACAGCAGCAGCGCGGTGGACAGCTCGTCCTCCGTCACCGTACGGACCTCGTCCACCAGGTCCCCGACGATCCCGAACGGCACGTCGCCGGGCCGCCCCACCTTGATGCCGTCGGCCATCGTCGCCGGGTGCTCGATCGCCAGCGGACGGCCCGCCGCCAGCGAGGGCGGGTACGCGGCCGCGCCCGCCGCCTGCACGCCGACGATCCGTACGTCGGGCCGCAGTGCCTTCACCGCGACCGCGATACCGGCCGCCAGACCGCCACCGCCGATCCCGACGACGATCGTGCGCACCTCCGGGCACTGCTCCAGGATCTCCAGGCCGACCGTGCCCTGACCCGCGATGATGTCGGCGTGGTCGAAGGGGTGGATGAACACCGCGCCCGTCTCGGCCGCGTACTCCTGCGCGGCGGCCAGCGTCTCGTCGACCACCTGGCCGTGCAGGCGCACCTCGGCGCCGTAGTCCCGGGTGGCGCTGATCTTCGGCAGCGGGGCGCCCTTCGGCATGAACACCGTGGAGTGCACGCCCAGCAGCGAGGACGCGAGGGCCACGCCCTGCGCGTGGTTGCCGGCGCTCGCGGCGACGACTCCGGCGGCCCGCTCCTCCGGCAGCAGCCCGGCGATACGGACGTACGCGCCGCGCAGCTTGAACGAACCCGTCCGCTGCAGGTTCTCGCACTTGAAGTGCACCGGCGCGCCCACCAGCTGCGACAGCCGTCGGCTGCCCTCCATCCCGGTCACCCGCGCCACCCCCGCGAGCATCTTCCGGGCGCCGCGCACATCGTCGAGAGTGACGGGACGCAAGGAGTCAGCCGTGCTGTAGCTCATGACTCAAGCATCGCAGTTCACAGGCGCGGACCGCGGTTGTGACCAACCACCGAGACCGGTTTGCGCAGCGCCCGTACGGCCCGCCTTCCAGCCGCGTAACCTGTCCCCCAACTCCAGCACTCTTCAATGAAGTGAGCCCCCGGCCATGCCGACAACACCTGAAATGTCGATGGACATGACGACCTTTGGTGACACCGGTCTCCTCGACACGCTGCAGCACGAGGTGGCGGTCTTCGCCCGCCGTGCCGAACAGACCCGGCTCGGCGGCGTCGGGCAGGTGCGCAACTCCATGGACCGCGCCGCGTACCTCCTGCTCAACCGGCTCGACAAGGAGGGCCCGATGGGCGTCAAGGCGCTCGCCGCGAGTATGGGCATCGACTCCTCGACGGTCACCCGGCAGGTGGCTCCGCTCGTCGACACCGGCCTGGTCAAGCGCACCTCGCACCCCGAGGACGGGCGGGCGGTCGTGCTCCAGCTGTCCCCGCGCGGGCTGTCTCGGCTGGAGGAGGTGCGCTCCTCCCGACGTCAGCTGATGGCCGAGCTGACACACGACTGGGCGCCCGAGGAGCGCGAGGCGTTCTGCACGCTCCTGACGCGCTTCAACACCGCGCTGTCCGCCCGGATGGCGGTCCAGGGGCTGCCCGGGGCGGAGCCGCCGTCCCCGTCCTGAGCCCAGGCGAATCCCGCCGTGCGCGGCCCTTGACCGGCGGGCCGCCCCTGACCTCATATGAGACACGTGTGAACCGGGTGCGAAGCCGGGTTCCTCCGAGGTCGTCCTCAGGCGGGAGGCGTGATGGGACAACGGCAGGCGGCCCAGAGCGCCCGTCGGGCCAGGGAGTTCGAGGCGTTCGTCGCGGGTGCGGCGGGCCGGCTGCTGCACACGGCGACGCTGCTCACCGCGGAGACACCGGACGACAACCCGCGCGCGCGGCGCCTGCTGACCCTGGCCCTCGCCCACACGTACGCGTGCTGGGACCGGCTGCGCGGTGAGGACCCCTACGACCGCGCCCGCCAGCACGTGGCCACCCGCTTCGCACGCGGCGCCTGGCACCAGTACGGCGCCTTCCCCCGCGCCCGCACCCATCCCGGCGGCCCCCTGGCCCCGCTCGGCCCCCAGGAGCGCCTGGTCCTGGTGCTGCGGCTGTACGAAGGGGTCGCCGAGCAGCAGGTCGCGGCCCTGCTCGGTCTGCCCGCGGAACGCGTCCACGCGATCTGCGACCGGGCGACGGCCACCCTGCTGCATCCGCCCCGCAAGCCGGCCGCGGCGGTGGTCGGGGCGAAGGTGGCGCCGTCATGAGCCCGGAAGAGACCGGGACCGTGCGGCGACCGGGTGTCCGACCGGGTGACGGGAGGCGGCGGTGAACCGGGCCCAACGGGAGACCGCCGTACGGCGGATCATGGAGCGGACGCCGCCGCGGGTGCCGCCGGACCTGCACGCGGAGGTCCTGCGCCGCGGCGGGCGCATGCTGCGCCGCAGGGTCCTCGCCCGCCGCCTGATGTGGCTGCTGCTGGTCGCCGCGACGGTGGCGTTCGTCGTGTGGGCGCTGACGGCCCGCCCCTGGGTGGAGCCGCCGTCGGAGACGACTCCACCGCTCACGGGCTGGTGAGGCCCCTTCCGGGACCTGCCCGAGGGACGGTCTAGCCGAGTGCCTGCTGGAGGTCCTCCAGCAGGTCTTCGACGTTCTCGATGCCCACGGACAGGCGTACGAGGTCGGCGGGGACCTCGAGGGCCGAGCCGGCCACGGACGCGTGCGTCATGCGCCCCGGGTGCTCGATCAGCGACTCGACACCGCCCAGCGACTCGCCCAGCGTGAACACCTCGGCGCGGTTGCAGACCTCGACGGCCGCCTCCTCGCCGCCCTCCACGCGGAAGGAGACCATGCCGCCGAACGCCTTCATCTGCTTGGCGGCGACCTCGTGACCGGGGTGCTCCGGCAGCCCCGGGTACAGGACGCTCGTCACGCGCGCGTGCCGGGTGAGCATGTCGGCGACCTTGGTGGCGTTCTCGCTGTGCCGGTCCATACGCACCGACAGCGTCTTGGCGCCGCGCAGCACCAGCCAGGAGTCGAAGGGCCCGGCGACCGCGCCCATCGCGTTCTGGTGGTACGCCAGCTCCTCGCCCAGCTCCTGGTCGCCGACGACCAGCGCGCCGCCGACGACGTCGGAGTGGCCGCCCATGTACTTGGTCAGGGAGTGCACCACGATGTCCGCGCCGAGCGACAGCGGCTGCTGCAGGTACGGCGTGGCGAAGGTGTTGTCGACGACGAGCCTCGCGCCCGCGTCCCGGGCGATCTGGGCGACGGCGGCGATGTCGGTGATGCCGAGCAGCGGGTTGGAGGGGGTCTCCACCCACACGACCTTGGTCTTCGGCGTGATGGCGGCCCGCACCGCGGAGGGGTCGCTGGTGTCGGCCACCGACCACTCCACGCCCCAGCGGGCGACCACCTTCGCGAAGAGGCGGAACGTGCCGCCGTAGGCGTCGTTGGGGATGACCACGTGGTCGCCGGGGCTGAGCAGCGTGCGCAACAGGCAGTCCTCGGCCGCCAGTCCCGACGCGAACGCGAGGCCGCGGCGGCCGCCCTCCAGGGCGGCGAGGTTCTCTTCCAGGGCGGTCCTGGTCGGGTTGGCGCTGCGGCTGTACTCGTAGCCGCCGCGCAGGCCGCCGACGCCGTCCTGCTTGTAGGTCGAGACCTGGTAGATCGGCGGGACGACCGCGCCGGTGAGGGGATCCGCGGTATTGCCCGCGTGGATCGCAAGGGTCTCGAAGTGCTGACTGATGTGCCTGTCGCTCATGGGCACCGAGGGTAGTGCGCTCGCGGCCCCTGCGGCGTACGGCGGAGTTTTCCACAGGCCGCGGATCACGTTGGCCAATTGTCGGCGGCGTCTGGAACCCTTGAGACATGGAGATTCTCTGGGTCCTGATGGCCCTGGTCATGATCGGTTTCGTGCTGCTGCCGGTCATGAGGCGCAGGCGCGGCATGATCGAGCAGGTTCCGCCGGGCCATCCCGACGCGGCGGACCCCGCGAACTACGGGTTCGTCCGTCAGGAGGAGCTGGACATCCGCATGCCCGGCCCCGACCAGGACCTGCTCGACGTCCTGGACCTGGTGCAGCGCACGCAGGACTACCGGGCGGCCGCGCAGCTGCTCTCGGCTACGGAGACGGAGGGCGAGTCGCGCTGGCAGCGCGTGCAGGCCTTCGCCGGGGCCGCCTCGCTGGAGCTGCAGCAGCGGCCCGGCGGGGTGAGCGAGGCGCCGGGCGGGCAGTGGCTGCGGGTGTGGCGGGCCGAGGCGCCCAAGGACGCGGGCGGGGCCGCGGTGCACGCCGAGTTCCTGGTGCAGCAGGCGTGGCGCACGGCGACGCCGGGCACGGACGCGTTCCGGATCATCATGGAGGAAGCGCGGGACGCCTGCGGGCAGGCTGCGCTGCTGTCCCCCGGTGATCCGATCCCGTACATCGTCGAGCTGTCGGTGGCCCGCGGTCTGGCGTACTCGCAGTCCGAGTTCGAGCAGCTCTGGCTGCAGATCCTGGACCGCGCGCCGGCGCACATGGGAGCGAACCTGGCGGCACTGCACTACTGGTGCGAGAAGTGGCACGGCTCGCGCGAGTCGGCGTACTCGTTCGCGGAGGCCGCGGCGGCGAGGGCTCCGCAGGGCTCCCTGCTGGCGGCGATGCCGTTGTTCGCGGTCTTCGAGCACCTGCCCGAGGTGAACCTGGTCTCCGGCTTCTACCGCAGCGAGGTCGTCTCGAAGGCGGTCCACGGCGCGCTCTACGCGGTGCACTCGGCGCGCTCCGACGACCCGATGCTCGCGCACGTCCGCCATCTGCTGGTGTTCTTCCTGGTGCGCGCCGAGCGCTGGTCGGAGGCCATGAACCAGCTGATACACGTCGACGGGCACGTGGGCGCCCTGCCGTGGACCCTGTCCGCCGACCCCGCCGCGGAGTTCGCCGTCTACCGGGCACTGGCGGTGGCGGGCTTCGAGGCGAACGGGGGCAGCCCGGCGACGCTGCCGCACTGAACCGAGCGGCCCCGGGGCCGGAATGCGCGCGTCGCGACTGCACAGCTTCGTCATGGTGCCCCTCAAGGCCGGCGAAGGTGCGAAGTCGCCCGGTGAGCCCTGCCTTTGACCTTGACACAGTGACAAGGCCTTCACTGCTTGCCAAGGAGGTGGTCTCGATGACCATGACGAGGCAGGACGAGGATGCGATACGAGCGCTCCAGGGGCTGGAGGACGGCCGTTCGTCCGTGCGGCTGCGGGCGGCCCTGGCGGTCGGCACGACGCCGGATCCGCGTTTCGTCGACAAGCTCATCGAGCGATGCGCGGTCGAGCCCGAGTTCTTCGTCCGCGACATGCTGACCTGGGCGCTCACCCGCCACCCGCTTTCCATGACGCTCCCCGGGCTGCTCCGCGAAGTCCGCTCGGAGCGTGCGCAGGCACGGAGCCAGGCGCTGCACACGCTGTCCAAGATCGGGGACCGGCAGGCGTGGCCGGCGATCACACGGGCGCTCCTGTCCGACGCCGACGACGAAGTGGCGCGGAGCGCCTGGCGGACCGCGGTCGTGCTCGTGCCGGAAGGCGAGGAGTCCGGGTTGGCCGCGGTGCTGGCGACGCAGCTCGGGCGCGGTGAGCGGGAGACGCAGCTGAGTCTCAGCCGGGCGCTGGTCGCGCTGGGTGAGGTCGTTCTGCCGGCTCTGCGTGCTGCGACGACGGCTCCTGACCGGCGCGTGCGCACGCACGCTGTCGCCACGGAACGGCTGCTGCGCGACCCGGACGCCGGATTCGAGTTCGCGGTCGAGGAGGCGAAGCGCGTCGTGGCCCTCGGCGGGTCCGGCCAGGAGGGACGGTAGGACGTGTTGATCGGTGAGGTGGCGCGGCGGTCCGGGGTCAGTGCCCGCATGCTCAGGCATTACGAGTCGCTCGGCCTGATGCGGCCTTCGGGTCGTACGGGCTCCGGCTACCGGGAGTACTCCGGCGAGGACATCCGGCGGATCTTCCACATCGAGAGCCTGCGGTCGCTGGGGCTGTCGCTGCGTGAGATCGGGCGCGCGCTCGACGATCCCGGCTTCACGCCCTCGGCGCTCGTCGACGACCTCATCCGTCAGGCGCGCGAACGTATCGCGGCCGAGACCGAGCTGCTCACGCGGCTCCGCCGGATCGATGCCGCGGAACCCGCCGGCTGGGAGGACGTCCTCCAGGCCGTCGCGTTCCTCCAGGCGCTGGGGTCGAAGAGCGCTGCCGCGCGTCAGCGCGCGGCCCTCTCCTCGGTCGACGAGGTTCCGGTGCCGGTGGAGGCCCTGGTCGAGGCGGTACTGAGGGAGACGGATCCGAACGTCGCCGGAGCCCTTCGATGGGCGCTGGCGCGATCGGGCGACGGCGGCACGGCACTGCTGGCTCAGGGCCTCGGCTCACCGGTGGCCGCGGTGCGGGAACGTGCCGTTCAGTCCCTGGCCGAGATGCCCGGTGGTGAGGCCACCGCCCGGCTGCGGGACGCCCTCGCGAACCCCGATGGCGTGGTCCGCGGCCATGCGGCTCTCGCGCTCGGGACGCGTGGAGTGGCCGATGCGGTCCCGACGCTCATCGGCATGATCGTGGAGGGAAGGAACGACACCGATGCAGCCGACGCACTGAGCGTGCTGGCGAGCGACACCGCGACGGCGGATCGGATCGCCACCGGGCTCGTCGACCGCCTCACCCACGACAGCACTGAAGCGCCTGCACGCGTACGGCTGACACAGGCGCTGGCGGACATCCCGGGGACCACCGCGTCCCGTGCCCTCGTGGAGCTGTCGCATGACGGGGACCGTGCCGTCGCGCTGACTTCGGTGTACCTTCTCCAGCTGCGCGACGCACGGTGACGGATCTCTCCTGGGGTACCGCGTACGCGGCCCGCGGGGCGACGGTCCCGGACTTGTCGGGCGTAACGGCAAGCGCGGCCCGGCTGCGGAGCCTCTGCCAGTCAGCCTCTGCCAGTGAGCCTCCGCCTTCCCCGGGCCGCCTCGCGGTCAGCCCTCGGCGCGGGCGGGCAGCCGCCATCCCGGGCGCGGGAAGTGGCAGGTGTACCCGTCCGGGTAACGCTGCAGGTAGTCCTGATGCTCGGGCTCGGCCTCCCAGAAGGGGCCGACCGGCTCCACCTCGGTGACGACCTTGCCCGGCCACAGGCCGGAGGCGTCCACATCCGCGATCGTGTCCTCGGCGATCCGCTTCTGCTCGTCATCCACGTAGTAGATCGCCGAGCGGTAGCTGAGGCCGATGTCGTTGCCCTGGCGGTTCTTTGTGCTCGGGTCGTGGATCTGGAAGAAGAGCTCCAGGATCGCGCGGAAGTCGGTCTTCGCGGGGTCGAAAAGGATCTCAATGGCCTCCGCGTGCGTGCCGTGGTTACGGTACGTCGCGTTCGGCACGTCACCCCCGGTGTATCCCACCCGGGTCGCCGTCACGCCCGGAAGTCGGCGGATCAGCTCCTCCATCCCCCAGAAGCATCCGCCAGCCAGCACGGCCCTCTGCGTCTGCGCCGCCATTACGGCCCCTCCAATATCTGTCAGCTCGGTCACGCGGGCTGCTCGGCTCGCACACCACCGGCATCTCCTGCCCACTGTCCTCAACGTGCGAGGGTTACCAACGATTCCGTACCGTCCAACCCGCCCTGGGGTCGACGGCACGGGCTCAGGCAACCGGGCCACCGGCGTCTCATCAGCTGGGGGCCTCGATGGTGAGGACTCGGTCGCGCAGCACGGGAAGTTCGGTGCGGATCCGGGCGACCTGGGCCATGTCGACGTCCACCGTCACCGTCTCCTCGGCGGTGCGGGCCTCGCCCAGGACGGTCCCCCAGGGGGTGGGGCTGTTGCCGCTGAGGTGCACTTGAGCTTGTTCTGGTGAGCGGGAGTGAGTGCTGGTGGTTTGTGTCGTGCCGCGGCCTTGGGGCTTTGCGTCCACCTGTCGGCGGGAACCGGCATTCTCATATCGAATGCGTGACCTTGTCCGGGCGGTGTCGTTGGACGCGGTGACAGGGTTTTCGGGGTGGGGCCGTACGGGGGTGGCAGGGAGGGCGGATTGCGGGCACTGGCGGAGCCGTTCGTCGCCTCCGGCCCGGCCGGTGCGGCCATCCGTACCAGGCTGAAGCATCTGACGCCCGGGGACGAGAAGGCGCTGTGCCTGGTCGGTGCGTATCTGGGGTGGCTGGCCTCGAAGGACCTCAAGGCGCGCTGCCGGGACGGCCTGGAGCATTCCGCGGATACGTGGGCGGTGCGCAAGCGGGAACTGACGCCGTTGTCGTCGTCGCGCTGGGCGGGCAGCATCACCAAGGCTTCGCACGACCAGTGGGCGCTGGCCCGCCGTGGCCGGCTCGCGCACATTCAGAACCTGGAAGCGGGCATCCGCACCATCACGCACCGGCTGTCCCTCCCACTCGGCGAGAAAGGCTCCAAGAAGGCGCCCGGCGGCTACCGTTCCCGGCAGGAGCGGCACGCCAAGGCCCGGCGTCTGCGCGTGCTTGAGGACCGCCTGGATGCCGAGCGGGCCGACCGTGACACCGGGCGCGTACACGTGGTGCGCGGCGGCAAGCAACTGGCCCGCACCCGTCACCACCTTCACGCCGCCCGGCTCACCGAACACGAGTGGCGCAGGCGGTGGGAAGCGGAACGCTGGTTCTGCCAGGCGGATGGTGAGTCCGGCAAGCGCTAGGGCAACGAGACCATCCGGGTCAGCCCTCAGGGCGAGGTGAGCATCAAGCTCCCCGCACCGCTCGCGCATCTGGCGAACGCCCCACATGGCCCAGGAAGAACTCCTGACCACGGCTGTCCTCGCGATGGCGGAGCGCGGTGCCACCCGGGCTCCCGGTATGCGAACCCTGGCGGGCCGGGGGCAGCGCTGCCCGCCGCGCTCGCGCTCTGCTGAACGAGGCGTTTCTCGAACCGCTCTCGGCCCATGACCTGGCCGAGTCAGCGGGGTGCAGTCGCTTCGCCCTGTACCGCGCCTTCCGAGAGGCCTACGGTATGCCGCCCAGCGACTACCAGCGCCTTCTACGGCTCCGCCATGGGCGGCGCCTGCTGACCGGCGGCCTGGCGCCGGCGGACGCCGCGGCATCCGCCGGCTTCTCCGATCAGGCGCACTTCAACCGCTGGTTCAAGCGAACGTACGGCATCACTCCGGGTACCTTCCGGCGCGCCGTTTCGTGACAGTGGGGATCAGGTCCGCGATCCGTTCGAGCTGGTCGTGCTGGGAGCGCATGCCCTGGGCGCCGATACGGGTGACGATGTGCCGGGCGCCGGCGGCCGTGTACTGTCCCAGACGCTCGATGACCTGGGCAGCGGAGCCGGTGACGACTGCTTGGATCTTCTCCAGTTCCTCGACCGGCATGCCGTAGGTGGCCCGAGCGTAGGCGTCGAATTCCCGGCGGCCACGTTCCTCGTCGTCGTCGATCCGTACCGAGACGAACAGCGCGGGAGTGATGTCCTCGGTCGCTCGGCCGGCGTCGGTGGCCGCTGCGCGGAGGTCGGACAGGCCGGCCGCGTAGTCGGCGGGGTCAGGTGGGTAGGGCAGCCATCCGTCGTACATCCGGCCGGTCCGGGCCAGTGCCGAGGGGGTCGCGCCGCCCAGCCAGATGGGTGGGCCGCCGGGCCGGAACGGTCTGGTCGTGGGTGGGATGTCGTCGAGTCGGAGGATCTCGCCGTGGAAGTGGCCGGCGCCGTCCCACAGGGCCCGCCACAGGGCGACGGTCTCGTCCAGGCGGGCGAAGCGGCGTTCCCAGGGCACCCCGGACAGCGTGTACAGGGGCCGTCCGAAACGGCCGGGGAAGCCCGCGCCGACTGCCATGGTGAGTCGGCCGCCGGACAGCAGGTCGATCGACGCCAGTGACTGTGCGGCCTGGACCGGTCGGCGCAGGAACGGCATCAGTGCGGCCGTCCCCAGGGTCACGGCGTCCGTCGCCGGGGCGAGCGCGGCCAGCATCGTGAGGGCCTCGACGCGCGGGCTGATCAGGGAGTCGTTGACGAAGAGGGAGGAGAAGCCGGAGCGTTCGGCCCGGCGGCCGAAGCCGATCAGGTCCCGGGGGTCGTCGGACTCGTCCCACTGGGCGGTTCCGGTCGGAAGCAGTACACCGATGTCCATGCCGCCGATGGTCGTGACCCGGGGGGAGTACGGACAATTCCCTGCGGGGAATGGCCTCGCATCGCCGCCGCCGTTACAACAGGGCCGTGGACTTCCCTCGTGCGCTTCGTGACCGTCGTACCCGCCGTCATCTCAGCCAGCTCGATCTCGCGCTGCGGGCGGGCACCACCCAACGGCACCTCAGTTTCATCGAGTCCGGCAGGTCCGTCCCCGGCCGGAACATGGTCGTGCGCCTGGCCGAGTCGCTGGAGCTGCCGCTGCGGGAACGCAACGAGCTGCTGATGGCCGCCGGGTACGCGCCCGCCTACCCGGAGAGTTCGCTCGACGACCCGGTTCTGGCCCCGGTGCGTACGGCGATCGACCACATCCTGCGCGGTCATCTGCCGTATCCGGCGCTGGTGGTGGACCAGCGGGGTGACCTGATCGCCGCGAACACCGCGTTCGACGTGATCACCGAGGGTGCGGCCCCGGAGCTCGTGGGGCCGGGCACGAACGTCTACCGCCTGGCGCTGCACCCTGACGGTCTGGCTCCCCGTATCGACAACCTCGCGGAATGGGCGCGGCACATCCTGGCGCGGCTCGACCATCTGGTGGAGTTGCGCGCCGAGCTCACCACGTACGTTCCCGAGCTGGAGCCGTCGGCCGGGCTGCTCGGTTTCGCGGTGCCGCTCCGTCTGCGGTCCTCGTACGGTGAGCTGCGCCTGATGACGACGGTGACGACCTTCGCCACCGCCGTCGACGTGACGCTCGCCGAGCTGAAGCTGGAGGCGTTCCTGCCCGCCGATCCGGCGACCGCGGACGCCCTCGCGGCGGCGGCTGGGGCCGCCGCCGCGGGTCAGGCCCCCGGGCACATGTAGTCGGCCTTGATCCGGCCTTGGTCGTCGAGGACGAGGAATTCCAGGCCGCCGCCCAGCACGTCGCCGGTTTCCGCGTGCACCGACTCCCAGCCGAACTTCACCACGCCGTGGAGGCGTACCGCATCGGGGCGGGTCCGGAAGGTGATCCCCTGCTGTGCGACGAACTGCTCGTAGCCGCACGTCACTCGGGTCTCGATGGCGTCGTGTCCCCGGGCTCGATCATGTACCTCTCCTCGCCGGGAATCTCGTTCCGGAGCAGATCCTGCGGCGCCGAGCGGGCGCCGGCAATTCCCTTCAGGGAATGCGCCCTTGATCGTCAGGCGTGCCGGCGCCGGAATTCGGTTGCCTCTCCTTGCCGGAGCGGGCTCAATGGCGCACATGGCTGACGTTCAGGGCTCCTACGACGATCTGTTCACCGCGGTGCCCCACGCGCTGTCCGCGCTGCTGGACGAGGGGGACGTGGGTGGTTCGGTGGCGGTCTTCGTGGACGGGGAGCCGGTGGTGGACGTGTGGGGCGGGTTCGCCGACGCGGAGCGCGCGGTGCCGTGGGAGCGGGACACGATCGTCAATGTCTTCTCCGTCACGAAGACGATGACGGCGCTGTGCGCGCTGGTGCTGGCCGACCGCGGTGACCTCGATGTGGCCGCGCCGGTCGCCCGGTACTGGCCGGAGTTCGCGGCGGCGGGCAAGGAGAGGGTGCTGATGCGGCACCTGCTCGCGCACACGGCGGGCCTGCCCGACTGGGACGGGCCGGTGGACGAGCTCTACGACTGGCCGTCCGCCACGGCGCGGCTGGCGGGACAGGCGCCGCAGTGGGAGCCGGGCAGCGCGGCCGGGTACCACTCGCTCACGCAAGGGTTCCTGGTGGGTGAGGTCGTACGCCGGATCACCGGTCGGAGCGTGGGCGAGTTCCTCGCCGAGGAGGTGGCCGGACCGCTGGGCGCGGACTTCCGTATCGGGCTGCCGGCCGAGCACGACCACCGGGTGGCGCCGACGGTCCCGCCACCGGGCCGGGACGAGGACTGCACCGCCAGTGCGCCCGGCGGCAGCGCGACCCCGAGCGCCGCGACCGCGATACGGGTCCGCGACGGCAACAGTGTGGCCTGGCGTCGCGCGCAGATCCCCGCGGCGAGCGGATTCGGCAACGCCCGCTCGGTCGCCCTCGTCCAGTCCGTGATGGCCTGCGGCGGGTCCGTGCGCGGGGTGCGGCTGCTGTCGCGGGCCGGCTGTGACCGTGCGTGGGAGGAGCAGTTCAGCGGCGAGGACCGCCTCCTGGGCATGCCGATCAGCTGGGGTCTGGGCTACGGGCGGTTCGGCAGCACCTACGGGTGGGGCGGTTGGGGCGGCTCGACGGTCATGATCGAACCCGAGTCGCGTATGGCGGTCGCGTACGTGACGAACCAGATGCGCGAACCCGCGCAGGACACTCGGGGAGTGGAGCTCGTGATGGCCGCCTATGACGGCCTCAAAGGGCTGAGGGCGTGATGTGAAAGGCCGCGACCGGGCCATGCTCCCGAGTCGCGGCCTTTTACTTCACGTGCGAGCCTGAATTCATGATCAGTGCGTCAGCTGTACGGCTCGAGGCATCTGTGGATCCTCGGCTGTCCCGGTGGATGTGGCTGGTGAAGTGGCTTCTCGCGATCCCGCACTACATCGTGCTGTTCTTCCTGTGGATCGCGTTCACCGTCGTGACTGTGATCGCGTTCTTCGCCATTCTTTTCACCGCCCGGTATCCCCGCTCCCTCTTCGACTTCAGTGTCGGTGTACTGAGGTGGAACTGGCGTGTCAGTTATTACGCCCACACCGCGCTCGGTACCGATCAGTACCCGCCGTTCACCCTCGCGGACGTGCCCGACTATCCGGCGCGTTTCGACGTCGCCTATCCCGAGCGGCTCTCCCGCGGCCTGGTCCTGGTGAAATGGTGGCTGCTGGTGATTCCGCAGTACATCGTCGTCGGGATTTTCCTCGGGAACTGGGGGTGGGGAGGAGGCGATCATTGGGGTGGCGGCGGACTGATTTACTTTCTCTCCCTGGTCGCCGTGATCATCCTGGCGTTCACCGCCCGCTACCCGATGTACCTCTTCGACTTCCTGATCGGCCTGGCGCGCTGGGTCGCGCGGGTGGCCGCCTACGCCGCGCTGCTGACCGACGAGTATCCGCCGTTCCGTCTCGACATGGGCGGGCAGGACGTTCCGCAGGCCTCCCCGCCGGACTCCCCGCTGACGAAGCGCCCGTAGCACGCTGAGCTACCTCGGACACGTCAGGCAGACGCAGGCAAGTCCACCGGCACCCCAGCCCGAACCACCCCCGGCCAGTGTGACTTGAGTACCAATAGGGTGACCTCCATGTCTGCCCCGTTGAGTCCCACGAGAGCCAGAGCCGCGCTCCGCACATCGGCGCGCACCTCCGTGGATGTGCTGCTGGTCATCGTGATGCTCTCGGCGACGCTGTGGCTCCTGGGCCAGATGTGGTCCGTCGTCTGGCCGCTCGTCGTCGGCCTGCTCCTCACGACGCTGACCTGGCCCCTGGCGCGCTTCCTACGGCGTCACGGGTGGCCTCCGGCCCTGGCCGCGTCGGCGGTGACCGTGCTGTTCCTGCTGGTGGCCGTCGGCGTCGTGGCGCTGATCGCGGTGCCGGTGGCGTCCCAGTCCGGCGAGCTGACCGACGGTGTCGTCGAAGGCATCCAGCGGCTGCGCGAGTGGGCCGCCGGGCCGCCGCTGAACATCGGCGACGACCAGATCACCAAGGCCATGGACACCGCGGTCGCCCGCGCCCAGGACGGCGTCGGCAGCATGGTCACCGCTGTGGTCACGGGGGTGAGCACCGTGGTCAACGGCTTGATCACCGCCATCCTGGCGCTCTTCCTGATGTTCTTCTTCCTCAAGGACGGCCCGCGGTTCCTGCCGTGGCTGGCCCGCCAGTTGCCCGGCCGGCTCGCCACCGACATCCCGACCGTGGCCGCGCGCAGCTGGGACACCCTGGGCGCGTTCGTCCGTTCCCAGGCGGCCGTCGGTTTGCTCGACGCCGTGGCGATCGGCCTCGGCCTGTGGATCGTGGGGGTACCGCTGGTGCTGCCGCTGGCGGTGCTGACCTTCGTCTCCGCGTTCGTCCCCATCATCGGCGCCCTGTTCGCCGGTTTCGTCGCGGTGCTCATCGCGCTGGTCTCGAACGGCCTCACCGACGCGCTGATCGTGCTGGGCATCATCGTCCTGGTGCAGCAGCTCGAGGGCAACGTGTTCCAGCCCATGATCCAGAGCCGTGGGCTCGGCCTGCACGCGGCGGTGATCCTGCTGGCGGTGACGTTGGGCGGCAACCTGGCCGGCATCGTGGGCAGCCTGCTGGCCGTGCCGGTCGCGGCGCTGATCGCGGTGGTCTGGAACTACGTGCGGGAGCAGCTCAGCGTCCCGCCAGGGGAGTTGGAGAACTCCCCCACGACATCCACACACTCGTGAGCCGTGGCGCCCTCGGCCCCGCACCCCAGATGCTTATAGGATTTTTGATCTGTATGTGATCCCGATACGACGGGGCGGGGGATGCGGTATGGCGGGGCAGGGCACCGGCGCGGGCCAGGAGGGTGGCCCCGACCTGAAGGTGTCGTCGACGGATCTGACCAAGCTCTCCGGCGACCTCGACGACATGCAGGATCACCTGGACAAGCAGGTCAAGCGGATGGACGCGATCGTCGACCGCATCGAGGCCGGCTGGCGCGGCCCGGCGGCGACGGCGTACCGCGAGTTCCACCGGGCGGCGGCCGAGGACGCCGTACGCATCCGTGAAGTGATGCAGCTGCTGGAGGAAGCGGTGCGGCTCAGCCGGGACGGCTTCAGCAAGCACGACCTGGACGTGCTCGGGCAGATGCGGGCCATCCACGTGGACGTCGACAACGAGGTCGACAAGCTCTCCACGCCGAACACCGACGCGGGGACGGGCGGCACACCCGCGCCGCCCCGCAGCAGCTTCGACTCGTTCTGAGCCGAACCGTCACACACCCGTCGTGCAACGGCAGTTGACGACGCCAAGGGGGCAGCATGACGACCGGGCCCGCCGACGACGATCACATCGCCGTCTCCTTCACCACGCTCCACGATCTCGCCGCCGAGCTCGAGGACATCCTCAAGAAGCTCAACGGCAAACTGGACGATCTCTACGACCGCGTCGAACCCGTCGTCCTGTCGTGGCACGGCGAGGCACGCGAGGTGTTCGTCGACAAGCTCGACGAGTGGGACCACTCGGCCCAGGACCTCCAGGCGGCCCAGAAGTGGCTGCACGCCTACGTCACCACCGGCCACACCAACTACGCGGCGGCACACCGGGCGGTCCTGCGTGGTTGGGGGGCCGCCTGATGGCGGGGCGTCCCAGCGACGCCGAACGCAAGCAGGAACGCGATCAGTTGCAGCCGGCGGCACCGCCCGACGCCGGCAGTGGGTTCGACGTGCAGCCACCGCACCTCTTCTACTCGGCGGCGGTGATGCGCGACGGGCAGTTCGACTACGACAAGGGCGCCACGAAACTGGTGGACGCGCTGGGCGAGTTCAGCCAGTCGGCGGGCACCGGGTGGGGCCCGGACGCCTTCGCCGCGGCGTACATGAAGATCGCCGAGAAGTTCATCAAGGTCTGGTCGGCCAGCGTCCTGAGCGTCGGCGGCGTCGCGGTCGGCCTGTCCACGACGGCCAACACCTACCAGCAGGCGGACTGGCACGCGCGCGGCATGGTGGGACCGCCGCCGCGCCGCTCTCCCCCGGCCGTCATCGACAAGAGGCCCGACTACGGGAAGCTCAACGACATCAAGTGGACCGGGACCGGAGAGGACGCCGACTCCTGGGCGCTCTCCGGGGCGCTCGGCGAGATCCCGGACTTCCTCGCCGACGTCATCCGGCCGGCCATCGAGTACGGGCTGAACCTCGGCAAGACCCACGAGATCACCCCCGGCGCCCGTGAGGACGACCTCAAGGGCATGGCCACGGCGTGGCGGGACGCCTCGAGCACCGCCCTGAAGGCCGGGGACAACTTCACCTCGGCCATCGACTACATCACGGACCCGCAGGGCAACAACGAGTGGCAGAGCGCGATGAAGTCGTTCTGCCAGTCGATCTGGGGGACCACCGCCTGGGGCAAGAGCCGCAACGCGGAGGGGAACATCGCCCAGGCCCACCAGGGCGGGCGCAGTTGGAAGACGGCGAACGTGCCGCCCTCGCAGCGCCGGCCGATCCTGGAGGTGCTGCACCACACCGCCGACACGCTCCAGAAGACCTGCGACGACCTGGCCCAGGCCGCGAACACCTGCCGGGAGACCACCACCAACCTCGCCAAGCAGGCGGCCAAGGGGATGGTGCAGGACCTGACGACCGGGCTCGACGCGCTGGAGCTGCTGCAACTCGCGGGCACCGCCATGTTCGGCAAGCTGGTGATGACCTTCCGCGAGCACATGAACCGCGAGGCCGCGGACAAGGCCGTGGAGATCTACCAGCAGAAGTTCAGCGACGCCGCCACCACGCTCCTCGCGCTGGAGTGGGAGCTGGACGAGGCGCTCAGGAGCGCGCCCACGTTCCTCGCGGAGGAGGCCAGGGCCGAGGCGTTCGCCGGGCGCTCGCTCAACGAGTTCAAGAAGGAGCACAAGCTGCCGCCCGGGACGGCGCCGGTCCCGTACAAGTACACGCTCGACCTGGCGATGGCCGAGGACCTCGGCGGCGGCCACACCATCGACAAGCACGTCGGCAAGACCGACGCCCAGCTGCTGCAGCGCCTGCGCGACCAGGCCAACGGCGCGGGCGTGCCCACCATCCCGGCGGCGTCCAGCTTCCCGGACCTGCCCTCGGCGCAGAAGTACACCCAGGAGTGCATCCGCCGGAACACCGGCAACATCGACACCTGGCTGGCGACCGGCCCGCCGCCGCAGCCGCCGAGCAAGATCTTCGAGGTCGGGTCGGTGGGCGGAAACGGCCTGCCGGGCGTCAATCAAGTGACGGGGCGTACGTCGGTGGTGTCGGGCGGCCAGGCGGGGCCGGTGACCGATGCGTACGGGGTGCAGACCCGCCTCAAGTACGACGCGAGCCTGGACCCGCCCTTCGTGGTGGTCACCTCCATGCCGAAGTGACGGACACGCCGAAGTGACGGACGCCGACATAGGCTGGAGCCCCAGTGACACCCACGGACTCACCCTTCCCGGAAGACCCGACAGACCCGATGACAGCACCGGACGCAGCCGCCTGGGCGGACGCCCTGACGATGTACGAGCGGCGCTACTCCGTCGTCGCGGTGGGACCGCGCACCCACGAGGACTGGTCCCTGGACGTGCTCGCGCTGCTGCGCAAGGAGGTCTCGGACCCCCGTTCCTGGCGGTCCCTGGAGTTCTACGCGGAGGGCGACGAGGAGTGGCGCGCGGACTGGCTGGCTCCGTTCGCGGAGCCGGACCCCTTCGCGGAGCCGGGCCCCGGCCGGCGGTCCACGCTGCTGCGCATCCCGCGCGCGTCGGCCGCCCGCCTGCTCGTCGCCCTGTCGACGAACTGGCTGGACGTCACCTCCGAGCCCGATTTCGAAGCCCGGCGCCCCGACCTCGAGGCGAAGGCGGACGTGCTCCTGTCCCGCTTCCCCGAGCCCGCCACCGAGTTCTACGCCAACGCCGGGTACGACATGGGCGACGCCCCGGACTTCTACCTCCCCCTCATCGGCTGGGACCCCTTCAGCGAGCACGAGCGGGACATCGGCCTGATCGCGGTCTCCGACACGGAGGTCGGCGTCTTCTGGTCCTTCGACGCCACGTGAGCGCAGAGCCACCAAGGGAACGGGACGGACGGACTCGATGAACGACACCGGCAACACCGACGACACCACGGGGGTGGGGCCCGCTGCCCCGGCCCTGGTGCCCACGCGCAGCGCCACGTACCCCGACCGCGAAACCGCCCAGTGGGCCACCCAGCAGGTCGTCACCGCCAACGAGCAGCTCATCCACCGCTGGCTCGCCCGGTCCACACGCCCCCGCCTGACCATCGAGGCGTCCTGGCCGTCCCGCCCCGAACCGGTCGGCCGGGTGCTCCTGCAGGCGATGATGCTGGCCGGACGGGACCCCGTCGACGTCCGCGCCGCCCGAGTGATCCTCGAGCGGGACACCGCACGGCCGCACGGCTTCACCGTGCACGCCACTTTCCCTGTCTACCTGTAGCAACCCGTAGAGGCTGACCCCAGTGCCCCTGAGCCCCCTCGAACACGACCGTCGCTACGGCGAACTCGACCAGGTCATGCGCGCCTACACCGGCCAGCCCGCCGACGACACCCCCGACCAACCCAGCAACGCCCTCACCGCCTACCTCCGCCAGACCTGGCACACCCGCCCCTGGGCGCTCGCCACCGCCGAACGCCAACTGCGCGACTACGCCGAGCACCCGCCCGGACGGCTGCGGCAACGCCTGGGCGAGTTCTACGCGATCCCCGACACCGGCCTGCCCGACGACGAGATCCAGCCCTGGCTGCGCTGCCTCGCCGACCACATCCGGCACAGCATCGAGCAGGGCGAGGTCCCACCGCCGGCCACCCCCGCCACCCACTGGGAATGGCACGCCCGCTTCCCCGAACTCGGCCAACTCCTCGGCGGCTGGTTCTCCCAGGACATGCCCGACGAGTACGACGACCACGACACCGCCCTCGCCGACTACCGCACCTCCACCCACCCCCACCTCGTCGCCCGCGTCATCGGCGAACTCCACGAACTGCTCGCCCTCCACCTCGACGAGTCCGACTACGCCCTCGCCCTGTCGGAGCTGGGCATGGAGATCGACCCACCGACCCCGTACTCACCCAGCTCCTGGCTCGCCCTGACGGCGGATCACCTCACACCCTGAGCTCACGCGCTCGAAAACCAATGGCCGCCCGCATCGACGGCCCCCACCCTGTACCCCATGGAACAACCACAACGCGGGATCCGTGCGGTCCACACGGCGTCCACGATCACCGTCTACCAGGCATATTCCCCTGAACTCGGCCTGCCCGCCGCCCGAGAGGGCCGGTTCCCGGGCGCCTGGAAACGGGACCGGATGACGTGGATCAAGCCGAGCTTCCTGTGGATGATGTACCGCTGCGGCTGGGGCACGAAAGCCGGTCAGGAGACCGTCCTGGCCGTGGAGATCGCCCGGGACGGCTTCGAGTGGGCCCTGCGCAACGCCTGCCTGTCGAGCTACGTCCGCGACGTGCACCCCGACCACGCCACCTGGCAGCGCCAACTGAAGCGCGCCCCCGCCCGCGTCCAGTGGGACCCCGAACGCGACCTGCACCTCCAGCCCCTCCCCCACCGCGCCCTCCAACTCGGCCTCTCCGGCGAGGCCGTACGCCGCTACGCCGACGAGTGGACCACCGCCATCACCGACGTGACCCCGCTCGCCCACGAGATCCACGAGCTCGTAAGCAGCGGCGACCTCGACGCGGCGGCCCGCCTGCTCCCGCAGGAGCGCCCCTACCCTGTCGCGGACGAACTGCTGACCCACCTGCGTGTGTCCTGCCCAAAGGTCGAGGGGGGATCATGGGCAGGTGATGAAGTGGACGAAGGAGGAGCTCTCCCCCTATCAGCGGGCCCTGCGGGACCGGTTTCTCGCGGTTCCGGTGCTTTCCGCGCCTGAGCCCTGGGAGTCGGTGTTCACGTCCTGTGCGGCGGTCGGTGGGCTTCTCGGGATCGGTTTCGCGGTGCACCCCGACAGCGGCCATGACCTGGTGATGGTCGTTTCGCAGGACGGCCACGGCCTCTTCGACGCCGTCACGGGAGAGAAGATCGCCCGAGACCGGGATCCCGATCCGCAGGACAGCACTCCTGATTCGGCACCCGATCTGTCGTGCCCGGGGCTGGGGCCGATCGCCGGCAGCAGGGTTCATATCGCCGGACTCTTCGGTGGCGGGCTCCACTCCACCACCGGCGACGGCTGGACCGTGGAGGTCGTCACCCCGGCCTGGCCGAACGAGCGTGTCCTGCTCTCCCACGGCGACGGAATGCCGCACCGCGGACCGCATGGAGAACGGTGGTGGCATGTCTTCCACTCCAACTACTCCGAACTCCGCGCCGTCGGGTTCTCCCCCTCCGGGCAGACCCTCGCCGTCGCCACCAGCAGTGATGTGACCCTCTGGACGCGCCGAACCACCACAGCCGCGGCGGCATCGTCGAGCACTGACTGAGGCGGACAGTGCGCTACAGATCGGGGCAGCGGTCGTCGGATCCCTCGATGGGCGGGCCGACGGCGCCCGTCACGGTCACCGTCACCGTCACCGACTTCACGTCCCAGAGGGTGAGCAGATGCGCCCGGGCGACGGTGCAGATCACCTGGTCCGCGGCGAGGGAGGACAACTCCGCCGTGTACCAGGGCAGTTCGACCGACAGGCTGTCGCCCCGCGTCGTCACCTCCATAGTCTCCGTCGGGGTCTCGGCAGCCTCCGCCGCGGTGGGGTTGCCGTCCTGTGTCACGGCAGGGGCGGGAGCCCGCGAGAAGAGTCCCGGCTGCCGGGCCAGTCGGGTGGTCAGGCTCTTGCGCCGCTCCTGCGGAGTCGGGCCCTTGAGCAGTGCCTCGACGGCCGCCCTGACATCACCGGCCTCGGGTACCTTGCGCGGTATCGCGACCAGGGTCCCGTTCCTGACGAAGTAGACCGGAGTGGTCGGCGCGATTCCGCTCGCGGGTGCACCCGCCTCCACCACGCCGGTCGCGGGGATGCCGCAGGAGGAGAGCGCGAGTGCCGCCGGGACGACCAGCAGCGCGGCACGGTGCACGGGCCTCATGAGGGGTCCTCCGGCGTCGACTCGTCCCGCCACAGCGGGAGTTCTACGGTGAAGACGGCGCCGCCTGTGGGACGGTTGGCCACTCGGACGGTGCCGCCGTGCATCCGGACGTTCTCCTCCGTGATCGCGAGGCCCAGCCCGCTGCCCTCGGTACGGGTGCGCGCGCTGTCGGACTTGTAGAAGCGCTCGAAGACATGCGGCAGCACGTCGTCGGGGATGCCGGGCCCGCTGTCCGCGACCTCGATGACCGCCGACGGCCGCGCACCGGGCGGTCCGCCCGCCGACAGCCTGAGGTACACCGGTCGGGCGCCGTGCCGGAGGGCGTTGCCGACCAGGTTGGCCACGACCACGTCCAGCCGACGCGGGTCGACGCGCCCCCGGAGCTCGTCGGGCCCCGGCAGCCGGGTCTCCACCGTGTCCGACCAGCCGCGGGAGGAGAGTGTGGCCCGGATCGACTCGGCGAGGTCGATCTCGTCCAGGTGCAGGACCGCCGCGCCCGCGTCGAAGCGGGAGATCTCCATCAGGTCCTCCACCAGACGGGCCAGTTTCACGGTCTCCTCGCTGATCAGCCGTACCGCGGTGGCCGTGTCGGGATCGAGGCGGGCGGCCTCCTCGTCGAGGATGTCGGTGACCGCCGACATGGCGGCCAGCGGGGTGCGCAGCTCATGGGAGACGTCCGCAGCGAAGCGCCGGGCCCGCGCCTCCATGGAGCGCAGCTCGGCGACGGACTGTTCCAGGGCCGCCGCGGTCTCGTTGAACGTGTGGGACAGATCGGCGAGTTCGTCGGAGCCGTTGACGTCGAGCCGGGTGTCGAGGTGCCCCTCGGCGATGCTTCGGGTGGCGTGACGCAGCGCGCGGACCGGTCGCAGTACCCCGCGAGCTGCGAGCAGGGCGAGCAGCACGGCGATGCCGAGGGCCGGTACGGTCGCCCGCTCGATGGCGGTGACCAGCGCGTCGACGGACGCCTGCTCGTAGGCCTGGGGCACGGTCAGGAAGACCTGGACCCCGGAGAGCGTCGGAATGCGCATCTCGGAGGCGAAGGTGACCGACATGCCGACGACCAGGGAGGTGCGTCCACCGCTGCGCACCCGCTGGAACACGGTGGCCAGGCTGGACCCGACGGCCTCGCGGACGGCGGGCGTCAGCTCGTCGAAGGGGTCGCCCGGGACCGAGGTTTCGCTGAGCCCCTGGTACGTGGCCAGTACGCGCCAGGTCCCCGACGGTTCCGCGCGTGCCACGTCCGCCGCGAACTTCCGCAGCACCTCCCGGCTCGGGGGGTAGCCGAGTTCGGGGGCGAGCCGGCTGACCTGGGTGCGCAGTTGCCGGATCACGGTGTCCTGGCTCTGCTGGAGCACGCCGTTGCGGGCCTCGCGGAAGGTCAGGGCGCCGGTCGTCGTGGTGGCCAGGGCGGCGACGAGCCCGAACGCCACCACAAGCCGCATCCGCAGGCCGCGCAGCGGAATCCGCGCGGGAAGCTTCACCCTGCCCCTGCCCCTGGTCGCCGGATTCTTCACAGCCCCCGCCTCGACGGAACGTCTCACCGGGACGCGAACCGGTAGCCGAAGCCGCGCACGGTCTGGATGTAGCGCGGTTCGCGCGGCGGCTCGCCCATCTTGGCGCGCAGCCGTTTGACGCAGGCGTCCACCAGGCGGGCGTCGCCGTGATAGCTGTGCTCCCAGACCGCCTCCAGCAACTGCTGCCTGCTGAACACCTGCCCCGGCGAGGCGGAGAGAGTCAGCAGGAGCCGGAGCTCGGACGGAGCGAGGACGACCGGTGCGCCCCCGACGGTGACGGACAGCCCGGCCCGGTCGATGGCCAGGTCCCCGTGTGTGTCGATCTTCGGCAGTTCGCGGTCGCCCGGAGGTCCGCCCGCCCGGCGCAGCACGGCGCGGATTCGGGCCTCCAGCACCCTGGCCTGCACCGGCTTGACGACGTAGTCATCGGCGCCCGCCTCCAAGCCGACAACGATGTCCACGTCATCGCCCCGTGCGGTCGCCATGATGATCGGCAGGGTCTGGTCGACGGAGCGGATGCCGTGGCACACCTCCAGGCCGGTCATACCCGGCAGCATCAGATCGAGGACCACGACGTCGGGCCGGAAGGACAGCAGGTTCGCCATGCCGTCCTCTCCGGTCGCGGCGCCGGCGACGTCATGGCCCTGGCGGCGCAAGGCCAGGGCCACTCCTTCCCGTACGGCGCGGTCGTCTTCGATCAGCAGAACACGTGGCATGGACTCAGTATCAGGACCTCTCGGCCCGGCCCGGAGCCCTGTTACCGGATGATCACACAGCCCGAGACGGCAATTCGTTACCTTTTCGTTACCATCTGAGCCAGATCCCATCACATGGTGAACACAATCTGATCAACCATGACCGCGCACAAAGCAACGCCTTCCCACTCCCGTCGCCATCGGCGCGGCCCCGCGCACGCCCCCGGGCGGCGTCGCGGGAAGGGGCCCCTGTGGGCAGGTCTGGCCGCGCTGACCGTCCTCGGTGCCGCCGGGTTCGCGGCCGTGGGGTGGGCGCAGTCGGACAGAACGGAGTTACCGGCCGAGGCCCGCTCCACCGAACAGGCCGAGCCCACCGCCCGGGCCGAGCCCACCCCCGCCCCGTCCCGGACAACGCACAGCCCCGACTCCCCGACCGGCTCGTCCAGTGCGTCCAGCTCGCCCAGCGCGTCCCCCCGGCCTTCCCGGAGCAGCACCACCATCCCCGCGACCGGGCCGGGCACGTTCATCACGGCGTCCGGCGGGAGCGGCAAGGTGGGCAAGGGGAGGTCGCTGCGCTACCGGGTCGATGTCGAGACGGGGCTCGCGCTCTCCGCCGCGGACGTGGCCGAGCAGGTGGAGCGCATTCTGGCCGACCCGCGGGGCTGGACGGCGGACGGCACCTCCGCGTTCCAGCGGGTCTCGGGCGGGACCACCGACTTCGTCGTCCGGGTGGCGACGCCGGGGACCGTGGACAAGATATGCGGGCAGTACGGGCTGGACACCGGCGGTGAGTACAACTGCAACGTGAGCAAGAACGTCATGGTCAACCTCAGGCGCTGGGAGCTGGCGACGCAGTTCTACGCCAAGGACATCCCCTCCTACCGGGCGCTCATCCTCAATCACGAGGTCGGCCACTTCCTCGGCCACGGCCACGTCGGCTGCCCCGGCGCCGGAAAACCCGCCCCGGCGATGATGCAGCAGATCAAGGGCATGCACGGCTGCGTCCCCAATGTCTGGCCCTACGACGCCCAGGGGCAGCTCATCACCGGACCCGCCGTGCCCTGAGCCGCGGGAATAAGATCTCCCGCCGGTGGTCGACACAGCTCACGGGGGGCAAACATGGAGAGACCGGACGACCGCATCGCATCCGCCCTGCGCTTCGCCGCGGAACTCGTCGCCTGGGTGGCCACCCCGTGGGCCCTGTCCGCGTACTCATGGCTGCTCGCGGTCTTGGCGGTGGTGGTACTGATCGGCCTGCCGACCGTCTTCTCCACTCCGGGAGACAAGGCACAGGTGATCGTCCCTGTCCCGGGCACGGTCACGATCCTGCTCGTGCTGCTCCAGCTCGCCGCCGCCGTGATCGCCGCATGGTCGGCATGGCCGGTTTACGCGGCCGTGCTCGTGTCCCTCCTCGTGGCCATCACCCTCGTCACAGAACGCCGGCGCTGGCGGTGGCTTCTGCGCGGCTGAAAATTTCCGGCGGCAGCGATGAGTCTCCGCGTGTGCGGGCGTCTACAGGTGCGACAGTCCCGAGCGGCACAGGAAAATCAGGAGACGAGAATGAGCACCGAGCAGACCACCCTGGCCGGCGGCTTCTCCTACACGCTGACCCGAACGCTTCAGGCCCCCGCGGTGAAGGTGTGGCGGGCGTGGACCACCCCCGAGCAGTATGCCCAGTGGGCTTACGCCGCTGTCGGCTCCGTCGAGATGGACGTACGGCCGGGCGGAGCGTGGAAGGCCACGATGGTCACGCCCGACGGCGGACAGTTCCCGCTGACCGGCTCCTATCTCGAGGTCGTCGAGAACCGCCTCCTGGTGGTCGGCATGGACGTACCCGGCAGGCCCGCGCCCGCGGCCATGACCATGGAACTCGACGAACAGGACGGCCACCACACGCGGATCGAGCTCCGCCAGACCTGCGACACCGCCGAGGAACGGGACATGGCCGAGCAGGGCAGCACCATGCTCCTCGACAGCCTGGGCGTCTTCCTGACCGATGGGGCGAGTGGCTGAAACCCGCTCAGAAACCACCCTTGGGCCGGGGCCACGAGAAGGTGACACTTCGCCACCACCCCGGCCCCCGGCCGTTCTTCGGCCGTTGACCTGCTGCGGTAACCCGTCAACCTGCTGTAATAAGGGGGTATGACGCGGGGAGATGACGCAGACCCGATTCCCGGCCTTGACGGAGTTGAGCGTCAGGCGGCGGCGCTCAGGCTGTGGGAGGCGTGGCGGGACCAGGGGCACAGAGCGGCCGTGCTGACGGGAATGTCGGGGGTCGGGAAGACGCGGGCCGTGGTGGGCCCGTTGGTGGACCGGGCGGCGCGTGCGGGTGTGCCGACCGCGAGCATCGATGTGCCCGTCGACGCCGCGGACTTGAACGCCGTACTGGTGAGCCGTCTCGTGGAGCAGTTGGAGGACGGCAACCACGGCGATCTCGTGGCCTCGATCCCGGAGAAGGCCGACTTCGCCACAGCGGTGCGGGAGGTGCTGCGTCACGGTGCGCTGGTCGTCGTCGACGAGTTCCAGCGCATGCTCGACGCCGGAGGCCAACTGCGGCAGCCCTGGGCCAGGATGGTGGAGAGGCTCGCGAAGCGGCCACCGGACGGCGGGTGTCTGTGGCTGGTGTCGAACCGCTGGGTCGACGCCTACTGGACCGAGTCCTTCCATGTGGAGGAGTTGCCGATCCCGGACGGTGACGACGCCACCAGGATCGTCCTGAACAGCCTTCCCGCGCAGGATGCCGACGTCCGGTTCCCCGTCGGGCGGCGCGTGGAGGTGGTCCGCCGCCTCGGCGCGAACCCGCGTGTCCTGCGCCTGCTCGGGTTCCTTCTCAAGAAGCACCCCCTTGACGACCTTCTTCCGCCCACCGCGGTCCTGCCCAAGGCACCCTTCCGGATGCAGCTCGTCGAGGACATCGAGCGCCAACTGCTCGCCAAGGCGGCCGAGGGCCTCTCCGACGAGACGCGAGCGTTCCTGCGGGACCTGTCCGTCCTGCGGGACTGGGCACCGTGGCCGCTCATCGAGACGATGGGCGACAGCCGGGGTGACCTGGAGCCGCGGGTGGACGAGCTGCTCGAACGGTATCTCCTCAACACCCGTACCTCCGCCGGGCAGAGCGGCTCGGGCCGGCACACCCTGTACCAGGTCCATCCCCTGGTCCGGGAGGCCGACGGCGTGCGCATGCAGCGGGACGGCGAGGCCTGGCGGGCGGCGCACCGCCGTGCCGGCGAGTGGTACGCCCGGCCGCTGTACGCGGCCGCCGGGGTCCGCACCCGTGATCTGGTACTCGCCGGCGCCCTCGACAACGCGCGGTTCCATCTGACGGAGGCCGCCGCCGAGGACGTCCTCGCGGACGCGATGCGGTCCGTCGACGGGTACGTCGAGCGCCGGTACAACTGGACCTCGCCCCGCCCGTCCTCGGACGGGGAACGTGACGCCAGGATCGCGCTGTTGAGGGTCTATCTCGCCCACTCGGACGCCCCCGCCACCCACTTCCGCCTCGCGACGCTCCTCAGGGACCGGGGTGGGCGCGACGAACTCGCCGAAGCCCTGCGGCACGCCGAGCGCGCCACGGTGGGTGAGGACCATGCCGAGCCCTGGGTGCTGTGGGTGCTGCTCGTGCGGGCGGTCGAGGGACTCGATGCCGCGTTGGCCGCGGCACGCAGGGCCACCGAAAGCGTGGCACCGGCCAAGAACCTCTTCAACGCCTACCAGTTGCTGGGCACGTTCCTGCGCGACAAGGGGCAGATCAACGAGGCGATCGAGGTCCTGAAGGAGGGGACCAGGCTCTCGGAGGGCAACAAGTACCGGCTCGCGGAGCTGGCGATCCGCTACGCCGCGGGCGAGCCCACCGCCGAACCGCTGAACGACGTACGCGACTGGCTGGCGCAACAGGAAGGGCTGACGTCGGGACTGGGGCTCACGGAGACACTGCTGCTGGAACGTCAGGGCCTGTGGCGGGACGCCGCGGAACTCGTGAGCCGGGTCTGTACGGAGATTCCCTCCTACCTCGCCCCCGCCATGCACGAGGTGATGTGCCGGCTCGGTGCCGGAGAGGTGGGCCGGGCGCAGACGGCGCTCGACAGGATCTCCCCGAGGCTCAAGGCGGGAGACAACCTGACCTGGCTGGCCGTGGCCGTCGCGCTGCTGGCCGACGACCTGCCGCGGGCCGCCCAGCTGCTCGGCGTCTACCTCGACACGACGACGCCCCCGACCACGGCCGACGAGATTCGCGCCGTACTGCTGCACGACTGGGACCACTGGCTGGGGCAGTTCGGGGAGGCGCCGCCCGCGCTGATCTTCCCCATCCTGCCCCCCGCGATCACCGGCCTCCCCACCACCGTGATCCGTCCCCAGCACGGCGGCCCGGTCCTCCCCCAGCACCAGAAAGCGAGCGACGCGCCCATGGCGGACGACCGGATCCGTTTCCTCTCCCTGGCCACCGAGTGGTCCTCGGCGCACGGCGGTCTGAGCACGTTCAACCGGCAGCTCTGCTCGGCGCTGGCGGCGGCCGGGGCGCAGGTCTTCTGTGTCGTGCTGACGGCGTCACCGGACGAGCGCGAGAAGGCGGCGGCGGTGGGCGTCACGCTCGTCGAGGCACGGGTGATGCCCGGGGTCTCCGGCGTGCAACGGCTCTTCCTGAAGCCCGAGCTCCCCGGCGGAGCCGAGCCGCACTTCGTCATCGGGCACGGACGCATCACCGGTCCCGCCGCACAGAATCTCGGCGACGCCTTCCCGCACGCCAGGCGTCTGCACTTCATCCACATGATCCCGGACGAGATCGAGCGGCTGAAACTCGACCGCGGCGAGGACATCGGCGTCCTGGCGGAGGAACGGCAGGAGATCGAGCTGGGGTTGGGCGCGGGGGCGCATCGCACCGTCGTGGTGGGACCGCGGATGCACAACTGGTTCCTGCGTGATCTGGAGGCACGTGGGGTCGACAGGCGAAAGATCCTCCGTTTCGACCCCGGGTTCGACGCCGAGACCACGGACGTCCGTACGCCGCCGTCGGGCGCGCCGTGGATGACGCTGCTGTTCGGGCGGGCCGAGGACCACCGGCTCAAGGGCCTCGATCTGGCCGCCCGGGCCTTCTCGCTGGCGCGAAAGAGCCGCGCGGCCGGTGCGACGGCCGTCGAACTGCTGATCCGCGGCGCCCCCGAGAACACGTCGAGGGAGCTCGAGGAGCAGATGCGCCTCTGGGCGGACGACCCGGCTCTGTCGGTCCGGGTGCGGCCGTACTCGACCCGGCAGGAACGGCTGACGGCCGACCTGCGGAGCGCGAGTCTGGTACTCATGCCGTCCCGCGGCGAGGGTTTCGGGCTCGTCGGTGTGGAGGCCATCGTCGCGGGGACGCCGGTGCTCGTCAGCAGTGCCAGCGGGCTGGGTGAGCTGCTGCGCGAACTCCTCACCCCGGACGAAGCGGCCCGCGTCGTGGTGGAGACGACCGGGGACGACGCCCGGGACGTCGAGGCGTGGAGCGACAGCGTCAAGGCGGTACTGCGCCACCGGGAGGGGGCGTTCACCGAGGCCTCCAAGCTCCGCAACGACCTCGCGGCGCGCTGGACGTGGTCCGACGCGGTGTCCGGACTGCTGGCCGCGCTGGACGACCCGGCCGGCTGAGTCCGGTTCCCACGGGGGCGTGTTCGACCGGTCAGCTCCCGCTGCCGTACGGCCGAGTCAGGATCTCCAGGTTGTGGCCGTTGGGGTCGTCGAAGTAGGCGCCCCGGCCGCCGTCGTTGTGGTTGATCTCGCCTGGGTGATGGTGGAACGGGTCCGCCCAGTACGTCAGACCGGCCGAGCGGACGCGGCCGAAGATCGTGTCGAAGTCGTCCTCCGACACCAGGAACGCGTAGTGCTGCGGCGTGATGTCCTCGGGTGTCTCCGCGTAGTCCAGGGTCACGCCGCCTGGGATCTCCACGGGGACGAACGGGCCGAACGGCTCGCTCACCTCCAGGCCGAGGATGTCGGCGAGGAAGCGGGCCGAGGTCTTCTTGTCGTGCGCGGCGACGATGGTGTGGTTGAGCTGGACGGTCATGGTGAGGGCCTCCTCGTGCGAGGTGCGAGGTGCGAGCGCCGTGGACTCCTCCCTGTCCACGCTAGTGCCCCGACAGGCAACGTTCGCCCCGTACGCCCACATCCGGACGCACACCACCGACAGGGTCCCCGGCGCGGACGTACGCGCGCACGCCGGGGACCCGAGGAGCGATCAGATGGTCGCCGTGTCGATCACGAACCGGTACCGCACATCGCTGCCCAGCACCCGCTCGTACGCCTCGTTGATCTGGTCCGCGCGGATCAGCTCGATCTCCGCCCCGAAGCCGTGCTCGGCGCAGAAGTCCAGCATCTCCTGGGTCTCCTGGATACCGCCGATGCCGGACCCTGCGAGGGTCTTGCGGCCGGCGATCACCGAGAACAGGTTGAGGGCGACGGGCTCCTCGGGCGCGCCCACGTTGACGAAGGCGCCGTCGGTGCGCAGCAGGGACAGGAAGGCGTCCAGGTCGAGCGGGGCGGAGACGGTCGACAGGATCAGGTCGAAGGTGCCGGCCAGCTTCTTGAAGGTCTCCGGGTCGCTGGTGGCGTAGTAGTGGTCGGCGCCCAGCTTCAGGCCGTCGTCCTTCTTGCGCAGCGACTGCGACAGGACCGTCACCTCCGCGCCCAGCGCGTGCGCGATCTTGACGCCCATGTGGCCGAGGCCGCCCATGCCGAGGATCGCGACCTTCTTGCCGGGGCCGGCGTTCCAGTGGCGGAGCGGGGAGTACGTGGTGATGCCGGCGCACAGCAGGGGCGCGGCCTCGTCGAGCTTCAGGCCGTCGGGGACGCGCAGCACGAAGTTCTCGTCGACGACGATCTTCTCGGCGTAGCCGCCGTAGGTCGGCTCGCCGTTCTTGTCGAGAGCGTTGTACGTGCCGACGCTGCCGCCGGTGCAGTACTGCTCCAGGCCGGCCTTGCAGTTGTCGCACTCGCGGCAGGAGTCGACCAGGCAGCCGACGCCCACGCGGTCGCCGACGGCGAACTTGGTGACGCCGGGGCCGACCTCGGAGACGACTCCGGCTATCTCGTGGCCGGGGACCATCGGGAAGATCGCCTCGCCCCAGCCCTCGCGGGCCTGGTGGATGTCGGAGTGGCAGATACCGGAGAACTTGATGTCGATCAGGACGTCGAACTCGCCGACCGTGCGGCGCTCGATCGTCGTGCGCTCCAGCGGAGCCTTGGCGGCGGGTGCGGCGTACGCAGCAACAGTGGTCATGCCGGGGGTTCTCCTAGCAAAGGGTGTGGTGCTCCGTGCCCGGCTGCCTTCTGCCGGGCATGGCGCCCAGCCTGTCAGAGCCACAAGGATCCACCCAGGTCACGGCTCTGCCTACGTCCACTGTGCCTACTACTGGCGGGGGCAGGATCGGGTGCGTACGACCGTGAATACTGGGACGCATGGACGAACAGCCCGAATCCGTCACCGAGCCCGCGGTTGCCGGGGCGCTGGACCGGCGTGCCGAGCTCAGCGAGTTCCTGCGCTCCCGGCGGGCCCGGCTGAAGCCGGAGGACGTGGGGCTGCCGGACTTCGGACGGCACCGCAGGGTGCCGGGGCTGCGGCGCGAGGAGCTGGCGCAGCTGGCCGGGGTGTCCGTGGCGTACTACACGCGCCTGGAGCAGGGCAACGGACGGAACGTGTCGGCTGAGGTGCTGGACTCCATCGCCCGCGCGCTCAGGCTGACCGACGCCGAGCACTCCCACCTCACGCATCTGGCGAAGCCGAAGCAGCACAAGAAGAAGTCGACGGCGCGGGCGCAACAGACGCGGGCGTCGCTGCGGCAGCTGCTGGACGCGATCGACGGCGTCCCGGCGTACATCGGGGGACGGCGCTCGGACATCCTGGCGTGGAACCGGATGGCGGCGGCGCTGTTCGGCGACTGGGCGGAGCTGCCGCCGGCGGAGCGCAACTGGGCGCGGATGGTCTTCCTGCGGCCCGAGTACCGCGAGCTGTTCGTGGACTGGGAGCAGAAGGCGATCGACATGGTCAGCTATCTGCGCATGGACGCGGGCTGCCATCCGGACGACCCGAAGCTGTCCGCCCTGGTGGGCGAGCTCTCCGTGAAGAGCGAGGAGTTCCGGCGGCTGTGGGCCACCCACGACGTCAAGGAGAAGGGCTACGGCGTCAAACGGATGCATCACCCCCTCGTCGGCGACCTGACCCTCTCCTTCGAGTCGTTCCGCCTGGCCGATGACAGCGAGCAGACGCTGATCACGTACCACGCGGAGCCCGGCTCACCCTCTGCCGAGGCGCTGCGCCTGCTGGCGAGCTGGGGCACGGACGCGACCCGGGCGGGCGCGGGGTCGGCGAAGCCTCAGGGCTGACGCCGCCCCCCCCTCCCACGACGTCTCACCCCTGGTACGGCGGCGCGGCCCCCCAGTTCCACTTCGGCACGGGCTGCTCCGTCGGCCGCTCGGCGTTCGGGCCCGAGAAGTACACCGCCAAGCGTGTGCCCCACTCGATGTACGCGAGGAACGCGGCGCGGAACTCGGCGTCCGTCGGCAGGCCCGCCTCGTCGGCCGCGTCCTGGATGAGGTTGACCCAGCGGCGGCGCTGGGCCTCGGTGATGTTCTTGCCGAAGTGCTTGGCGACCATGTGGCTGTGCCCGCCCTGGGTCGCCGAGTACGCCTGCGGCCCGCCGAAGACCTCCGCGAGCCAGAGGGCGACGTGCTCGGCGTGTTCGGGGGCGAGGCCGGCGAAGACCGGTGCGAGGACGTCGTCCTTGAGCACCTTGCCGTAGAACACCTCGGTCAGCCCGGAGAAGGCCTCCGCGCCACCCGCCCAGTCGTACAGCGTCGGGACGGCCGAGCCCGTGCCGCGTACGTCCGTGGGCCGGTAGTGGCGCATCTCCTCGATGGCGCTGACGTAGGGCCGGATCTCGGCGAGGAAGGGCGGGAAGTGCTCGGACATGCGGAATCCTTGGAGGTGGTCCTCGGCCGAGGTCCAGGTGATGCGCAGGATGTAGTGGTCGGGTTCCTCCTCGCAGCGAGCGAGTTCGTAGTCGACGCACTGGGGCGAGGCCGCCAGCGGGGTCGCCGCCCGCGCGTAGGCGGCGAGGAATTCGGCGGACCGTTCCTCGGGGACGCGGTACCGGATGTATTCGACTGTCTGAGCCGTCATGGGATCACGCAAGCACGAAGGGCCCGCCGGACGCTTTCCTTCCGGCGGGCCGTTCGCTGTGGGCTCAGCGAAACGCTTCGCGAAAGCGCCGGGGCCGCAGTCCACGCCGAACTCCACGGAGGCCCCCTTGAGCGTCGTTCCTGCTCGTCGACTGGGCCCAGGGCCCGGCCGGTACCGTTACGCACGTGGGAGGGGTGATTGGCGGATCTGTGCCACATCAGCGGCTCAACAGCCCGTACGAGTCGGGCAGAGGCTGGCACACATCACCCGGAAAGCGACTCGGAGGAACGCACGTGACCACGCAGCCCGACCACGGGGGCAGGAGCTGATCCCCCGCCCCTAGCGGACACCCGAAGCCGTCCGTACCGCCCTCGCCCGAGTCGCCCCCCACCGGCTCGACGGCATGGAGCAGCTGGTGGCCGAGTACTCACCGCAGTAAGCGGCTCAGGAGTTGGCGTTCTCCTTGACGGTGATGTTGCCCTTGCGGATGGTGGCCAGACGGGGGGCCTTCTTCGCGATCGCGGAGTCGTGGGTGACCATGATGAAGGTCAGCCCGAGCTCCTTCCACATGCGCTCCAGCACGTCCATCACCTCGTCGCGCATGCCCTCGTCGAGGTTGCCGGTGGGCTCGTCGGCGAGCAGCACCTTCGGCTGCTTCACGAGCGCGCGGGCGATGGCGACGCGTTGCTGCTGACCGCCGGACATCTCCCCGGGCAGATGCCCGAGCCGCTCACCCAGCCCCACCGACGTCAACGCCTCCGCGGCCCGCTCCCGCCGCTCCTTCCCCTTCACCCCGAGCGGTACGAGCGCGGTCTCGACGTTCTCCTGCGCTGTCAGTGTCGGAATGAGGTTGAACGACTGGAAGACGAAGCCGATGTTCTCGCTGCGCACCCGGGTGAGCTTCGCCTCGGACAGCTTGGCGAGATCGACCCCGTCGAGGACGACCTCGCCGGAGGTGGGCCGGTCGAGTGCGCCCAGCATCTGCAACAGCGTGGACTTGCCCCCGCCGGTGGGACCTTGGATGACCAGCCGGTCGCCGTCGGAGATCGTGAGATCGATCCCGTCGAGCGCGTGAACGGCTTCCTTGCCGCGCGTGTACCGCTTGGTGACGCTTCTGAGTTCGTACATGGGGACTACAACTCCTGTGATGTGTGAGGGCGTTGAGAGGTCGGCGAGCTGCTACTCGACACGCCTCAGCGCGTCCGCCGGCCGCAGCCGCGACGCCCGCCAGCCGCCGAACGCCCCCGCGATCAGCCCACCGGCCACAGCCAGCCCCACCGCGAGCGCAACGGTCGTCAGGCTCACCGGCGCACTCAGCGCGACATCCAGCGTCCTTGCCGCCGCCTGCCGGCCAGGCCCACCGAAGCCCCCGCCCCCGCCGGGACCTCCCGCGCCCGCAGCGCCACCGCCACCGCCGAGCTGCGCCTGCAACGTGGGACTGATCGCCGTCACCGCGTACGCCCCGGCCAACCCGAGCGCGATCCCGAGCACCCCGCCCAGCAAGCCGTTCACCATCGCCTCACCGACCACCTGCCGGGTCACCCGCCCCGACTTCCACCCGAGCGCCTTCAGCGTCCCGAACTCCCGCACGCGCCGCGACACCGCCGACGAGGTGAGCAGACCGGCGACCAGGAACGCGGCCACCAGCACCGCGATGGACAGCCACTTGCCGACGTTGGTGGCGAGGCTCGACGCCGTGGAGAGGGACCCGGACACCGTGTCCGCGAGATCCGCGGAGGTCGTCACCGTCGTACCCGACACGTTCTTCTGGATCGCGGACTTGACCCCGTCGATCTTCTGCGAGTCGGTCGCCTTGACGTAGATCGTGGTGACCTTGTCCTTGGAGTCGCTCAGCGTCTGCGCCTGCTTCAGCGGGATGTAGAGGTTGGCCGCCGCGTCCCCGCTGTCGGCCGTCGCGACGCCGACGACCGTGAACTTGACGCTCTTGATGGTGACCGTGCTGCCGGCCTTGAGCTTCTTCTCCTTGGCGTACGCCGAGTCGACCACGGCGACCTTCGCGTTGGTCTCGGACGTCTTGAACGTACGACCGCTGGTGATCTTCGAGGAGGTCAGCGGGCCGAGTTCCGGCTTGGTGACGTCCGCGCCGAAGACGGAATAGCTGTTGACGTCGAAGTTCGCGCCGCCGCCCCGCACTTCACCCTGCGGCTGGCCGCCTCCCTGTCCCCCGCCGGGACCGCCCTGCCCCGTACCGCCGTTGCCGTTCTGCTGGAACTGGCCGCGGGTGAACTCACCGCTGACCTTGACGACCTGCAGGCTGAGCCCGCCGACCGCCTCCGAGACACCGCTCTGCTGACCGACCTTGCTCACGGTCGAGGTGGACAGCGTCTGGAAACCCCGGACCATCACTCGGTCGGTGCTCTGCTCCGCGCCCTCGCCGTCGTCCTGCGCGTCGAACTGGAAGCGCGGCCGCTCCGACGCGTTGGCGGTGGGCTCGGCGGCCTTGGTGACCGTCATGTCGGTGCCCAGCCCGTACAGCGACTGGAGGACCTTGTCCTGGGCCTTCCCCATGCCGGAGGACACGGAGTTGACCACGATGACCAGCGCGATGCCCAGCGCGAGTCCGGAGGCGACGACGAGGGCCGCCTTTCTGCGGCGGCGCAGTTCGCGCCTCAGGTAGGTGAAGAACATGCGCCGCAAGTTAGGGACACACCGTGATGAAGGGATAAGGCCGGAATAAGAGAAGGATGAGAAGGCTGTGGACGGCCCCCAAAACACCGATGCCGCCCACAGGGGCGGCATCGGCGAGTCACAGGAAGGGCGTCACACCCGGTGTCAGGCGGAGGAACCGGCCTTCCACTGCTCCCAGCTCATGTTCCAGCCGTTCAGGCCGTTGTCCGGCGCGACGGTCTTGTCGCCGGTGTTCTGGACGATCACGACGTCACCGACCATCGAGTTGTTGTAGAACCACGCGCCCGGCGTGTTCGGGTCGTCGGCACCCTTGGCGTCCTGCAGACCCACACAGCCGTGGCTGGTGTTCACCGCGCCGAAGATGGACTTCGCGCCCCAGTAGTTGCCGTGCACGAAGGTGCCGGAGTTGGTCAGGCGGATGGCGTGCGGCACGTCCTTGATGTCGTACTCGCCCTTGCCGTCGTCGTCGGTGAAGCCCACGGTCGCGCCGTTCATGCGCGTCTCCTTGAACTTCTCCGACATCACCATGATGCCCTCGTAGGTCTTGTTGGTGGGCGAACCGGCGGAGATCGGGATGGTCCTGACGGTCTTGCCGTCCTGCGTGACCTTCATCTGCTTGGTCTTCGCGTCGACAGTCGTGACCTGGTTGCGGCCGATCTTGAAGGTGACCGTCTTCTGCTGCACGCCGTAGACACCGTTGGCGCCCTCCACTCCGTCGAGCGCGAGCTTCAGCGTGACGGTGGAGTTCTCCTTCCAGTAGTCGTCCGGACGGCAGTCCATGCGCAGGCCGCTGAACCAGTGGCAGGCGACCTCCTGGCCGCCGGTGGTGCTGACCGTGATGCCCTTCTGGACGGCGGCCCGGTTGGTGATCTCCTTGTTGAAGTTGATCGACACGGGCATGCCGACGCCGACGGTCGAGCCGTCCTCCGGCGTGAAGTTGCCTATGAAGCTGTTGGCCGGCGAGACCGTGGTGAAGGAGGCGTTCTCGTGGGCCTCGCGGCCGTCGGAGTCCTTCGCGCTGGCCGTCAGCTTGTAGGTGGTGGAACGCTCCAGCTGGCCGCTGGGCTTCCAACTGGTCTTGTCCGCGGACAGCTGGCCGGGGACGGCGCCGCCGTCGGCGGTCGTCATGGTCACCTCGGTGAGCTTGCCCTTGCTGACCGTGACGGCTGCGGAGTTGTTGATGGAGGCGTTGGAGGAGCCGTCCTTGGGCGTGATCTTGATCGCCGCCTCGGACGCCTTCTGGGCCGCCGCCTCGTCGGCCTTGGCCTGCGAGGTGTCGTTCCCCCCCTTGCCCGAGGTGTCGGCGTCGCTGTCGGAACACGCCGAGAGCACCAACACACCGCCGAGCAGTGCGGACGCGGCCATCAGGGCCCTGCGCCGCTTACTGTTCGTCATCACTCGCTTCTCCATGGTTGCCGAATCCCCAAAAAGCCCGAGAGTCCCCGTTAAGAATCTTCAACGCTACGACCGGTTCGTCCCGTTCCACATTCCTCGTATGTGTGGGGCACGCCACTCCTCCGATGCGGGCGGTCCGCCGGGGCCAGTGGTGCGGCTGTCGGTCAGTGCGCTCCTTGAGACGACGAAACCCCGGGCGGCGGTTGCCGTCCGGGGTCACGAATTCCCCGAGACGCTCAGTCGATGCCCCCCGCGCGACCAACGCCCTCGTCGCCGTCGTCGTCCACCTCCACATCATCGTCGTCGAGGTCCCACTCCCGCGAGTCCGGGTCGTAGTCGATCGGCTCACTCGACCAGGACGCCTGCTGCAGTTCGACCCCGGGCACCTCGCTGACCAGGTCGAACGGTTCGACGAGATACGCGATGGCCTCCGCGGTGTCTTCCGTCACAGCGCTCTCGGCGTGTGCCCGCTCCGCCGCCGGCATCTCCTGGTCGTCGGCGAGGCGTCGCAGCGCGGCCTTGGTCAGCGCGTTCTCGTCGTCGATTTCGAGGACGAGCTCCACGCGAAGGCGGACAAATCGTGATGTCTCTGGTGTGCTCATGGCGTGAGCGTAAGGCCCGTCGGTTCCGTGACTTTCCTGTGACCCGCACCTTTCACTAACATCGCCCCACACGGCCAATTCGCCAGCGCCACAAGGGGATCGATATTCCGTGTCACCTGCTCGCCGTTCGTTGCTGACCGCCACCGCCGCGGGGACCCTCCTCGGGGCCCTGTGGTTCGTCCCGTCCGCCAACGCGACGCAGGGGGCCACCGCCAGAACGGAGGCCCCCGCGACTACGACGACGCAGGTCACCCGGCAGGCGAGGGCGGCCTCCGAGGTCACCGCGACGGACACGGCGGTCACGACGGCCGACACCGCGAACGGCACCCGGCTCGCCGACACGGGAAGCTTCGACACCACTCCGTACATCGCCGGCGGCACGATCTCCCTCGCGCTGGGCGCCGGGTTCGTCGTCTATTCGGTACGCCGGGAACGCCTCGGTTTTTGAAATGGCTTGACGCTTCCTTGACCTGGACCTCATAGTCCGCCCATGAAGAGATCATCGGGGGCGCGGCTGTGCGCCACGGCTGCACTGGGCGCACTGTCGCTCACCCTCCTCACCGCCTGTTCCGACGAGGGGTCGGACGACTCCAAGGAATCCACGGGTTCCTCCTCCTCGTCGTCGGCCCCGGCCGCGAAGGCGCGCACGGCCGCCGAGTTGGAGAAGCTGCTCCTCGCCCAGGGCGACGTCAAGGGCTACAAGGTCGCCTCGGCCGATGACACCCTGCCGAAGTCGAAGAGCGACGTGAAGGCCGACAAGGCCGAGTGCGCGCCGCTGGCCTACGCCATGTCCGGTCTCGCCCCCGGCGAGACGGAGGCGAACGCGAGCAACACCGTCACGCAGGACGCCGCGGGCACCTCCTCCAAGGCCCCCAAGGACGTCAGCGAGGCCGACATCGAGAGCGCCTTCAAGGTCGACATGACCTTCGTGGGTCTCTCCTCGTACGACGGTGACGGCGCCGAGAAGGCCCTCAAGGCCGTCTCCGACGGCGTCAAGGCCTGCTCCGGCGGGTTCGGCATCGCGGCCCAGGGCGAGAAGCAGAAGATCACCAAGGTCGCCGAGGGCAAGGCCTCCGGCACCGGTGACGAGTCGGTGGCCTTCTCCGTGGGCTCCGACATGGACGGCCAGGGCACGGCCACCTTCAACACCGAGGTGGTGCGCGTCAGCAACACCGTCGCCACGTACTACACGGTCAACTTCGCCAATCTGGAGACCGGCAAGGCGGCCGAGATCCCGACGGCCGTGATCGAGGGCCAGGCGGCCAAGCTCAAGTGACGTTTCCGGGGCCCTGCCGTCACGCTCGACGGCAGGGCCCCGGCCTGTCTGTCCTCCGGGTGGGCGCTACTGGAGCGGCCCGGTGACCGTCTCCACCGTCGCGACGAGGCGTCCGTCGCGCACGAAGACGTCCGCCGCCGCGAGGTCGGGCGCGAGGAACCGGTCGGGGCCGGCCCCCTGGACCCCCGCCGCGCGTACGCCGTCGATGACCGCCCGGGTGGCGGGCGCCGGGGTCAGGCCCTCGCGCAGCTCGACGGCACGGGTGGCGGCGTACAGCTCGATGGCGAGCACGCGCGTGAGATTGTCGACGGCGGTGCGCAGCTTGCGGGCCGCGGACCAGCCCATCGAGACGTGGTCCTCCTGCATCGCCGAGGAGGGGATCGAGTCCGCGGACGCCGGTACGGCCAGCCGCTTCATCTCGCTCACCAGCGCGGCCTGCGTGTACTGCGCGATCATCAGCCCGGAGTCGACGCCGGCGTCGTCCGCGAGGAACGGCGGCAGACCGTGGCTGCGGTTCTTGTCGAGCAGCCGGTCGGTGCGGCGCTCGGCGATGGAGGCGAGGTCGGCGGCGGCGATGGCGAGGAAGTCGAGGACGTAGGCCACCGGGGCGCCGTGGAAGTTGCCGTTGGACTCCACGCGCCCGTCGGGGAGTACGACGGGATTGTCGACGGCCGACGCCAGCTCGCGCTCGGCGACCAGGCGGGCATGCGCGAGCGTGTCGCGTCCGGCGCCGGCGACCTGCGGGGCGCACCGCACCGAGTAGGCGTCCTGGACGCGCGGGGCGTCGTCCTGGTGGTGACCGGTGAGCTCCGACCCCTTCAGCACGGCCAGCATGTTGGCAGCGGACGCGCCCTGTCCCGGGTGCGGGCGGATGGCGTGCAGTTCGGGTGCGAGGACCTTGTCCGTGCCGAGGAGGGCCTCCAGGCTGAGGGCCGCGGTGACGTCGGCGGACTTGTACAACGCCTCCAGGTCGGCGAGGGCCATGACCAGCATGCCGAGCATGCCGTCGGTGCCGTTGAGGAGGGCGAGGCCCTCCTTCTCGCGCAGTTCCACGGGGGCGATGCCGTGCTCGGCGAGGAGCTCGCCGGCGGGCCGTACGACGCCGTCCGGGCCCTCGGCGTCCCCCTCCCCCATGAGCGCGAGGGCGCAGTGGGACAGCGGAGCCAGGTCGCCGGAGCAGCCGAGGGAGCCGTACTCGTGGACGACCGGGGTGATGCCCGCGTTGAGCAGGTCGGCCATGGTCTGCGCGACCTCGGGGCGGACGCCGGTGTGCCCGGAGCAGACGGTCTTCAGCCGCAGGAACATCAGCGCCCGGACGACCTCACGCTCCACCCGGGGGCCCATGCCGGCGGCATGCGAGCGGACGATGTTGCGCTGCAGCTGAGCGCGCAGCTCCTGGCTGATGTGCCGGGTCGCCAGGGCGCCGAAGCCGGTGCTCACGCCGTAGACGGGTTCCGGCTTGGCCGCGAGCTGGTCCACGATCGCGCGGGCCGCGGCGAGGGCCGCCACCGCCTCCCCGGAGAGCTCGACCCGGGCGCCGCCGCGCGCCACGGCGAGCACGTCGGACGCGGTCACGCCGGACGTCCCCACCACCACAGTGTGCATATCCATATTCAGGAGCGTACGCAGTGAATTCGAAGATGTCACCAGTGGGTGGCCGGTTCGCCCCTTACCGCACGGCATACGACGTACGGGCTCAGCGGCGCCCGCGGAAGCGTCGCCGCTCGGCACCCGGCTCCGGCGGGGGCTGGTCGGCGAGGCGTACGACGGGGTCGTCGGGCCCCTCCCGGCCGGCGACGACCGGTCTGGCCGCCCGTACGGCCTTGGCCCGGTACTGCGCCGCGTCGGCGAGCCGGAACAGGCGGCGGGCGTCGCGCACCGGCCCGATGGGATCCTCCGTGGAGGCGACTCCACAGGCCACCCCGTCCCCGAGCTCCAACTCGTCGGCACGCAGGCAGAGTTCCCCGGCCACCTTCACCACGTCGTCGGCGGGCGGGCCGACCGCGAGCAGACAGAACTCGTCACCGCCGAGGCGGGCGGCCAGCGCGCCCGGCAGCATCGCCCCGCACAGGGACAGCACCGACCCGAACCGCTCCAGGAGCCGGTCGCCGACGGCGTGCCCCTGCGTGTCGTTGACACGCTTGAGCCCGTTGAGGTCACAGACGACGAGGCTGACGACGACATCCTGTGCGCGGTGCCGTTCGATCGCCTCGTCCAGGCGTACGTCGACGGCGCGGCGGTTGGCGAGACCGGTCAGCGCGTCGGTGAAGGCGAGGCGGCGGGCCTCCTCCAGGCGCTCGGTCTGCGCGATCCCGGCGGCGACGACGGAGGCCAGGACGGTGGCGAAGTCGGCGTCGGCCCGGTCGAAGACGGGCGTGCCGCTGGAGCGGGCGACGTACAGCTCGCCCCAGGCGCGGCCGTGCAGGACGATCGGGGCGACGACGCAGGAGCCCCGGCCCCGGCGGCGCAGGGCGGCGACCCGCTGGTGGCAGTAGCCGGGCCGGCCCGCGGCGGGGCCGCCGGCGGTCTCGACCCAGGCGTTGGGCTCACCGCCGCCGGCCCAGCGCTCATGCAGGAACTCGGTGATCTCCGGGAACTGGTGCACGGGGTAGGCCTCCCCCTCGGGGAACTCCTCCTCACCCGAGGCCCGGTCCCCCACGTTCACCAGGACCCGCAGCCGCCCCAGCTCCCGCTCCCACACCGACAGCGCGGCAAAGCTCCCGGCAAGCGCCCTGCACGCTCCCAGCGCCGCCGCCCGCCACGACTCCCGCGGACTGTGCGCAGCAGCCATCCCCTGCGCCAGCGCCACCACGGCCGCGAGCCGTCTGTCCTCACCCATCACTCCAGGCTAGGGATATTCCCACCAAATGGGGACACGGGTGCGGCCGCACGGGGCGGAGAGCGGAAGCTGCGGAAGCTGCGGAAGCTGCGGGCAATCGTGCCGCTGGGGCGGCACGGGTGGGCGCAGCGGCACCCCGCAAGCGCCGGGCCGCGCAACCCACCCCCGGACCACACCGACCCCGCCCACGGTCAAGTACAGGCCCACACCGACCCCGCCCACGGTCAAGCCCAGACCCACACCGACCCCGCCCACGGTCAAGCCCAGACCCACACCGACCCCGCCCACTGACAAGCACAGCCCACCTACTCCCCCGGCCACACAGGCTTCCGCTTCTCGTTGAACGCCGCCACCCCCTCCGCCCGGTCCCCCGAGAACGCCACCGCCCGCCACGCCGCATCCTCGACCTCCAACCCGGCCCGCAGATCCAACCCCTGCCCGAGCCGCAACGCCCGCTTCGCCGCCCGCAACCCCACCGGCGAGTTCCCCGCGATCCGGGACGCCATGGCCAGCGCCTCCTCCCGGTCCCGCCCCTCCTCCACCAGCACGTCCACCAGCCCCGACTCCCGTGCCTCGCCCGCCTCCACCCGCCGCGCCGTGAAGATCAGCTCCGCCGCCCGCGCCGCCCCGACCCGCCGAGGCAACAGCTGCGTACCGCCCCCGCCGGGGATGACGCCCACGGACACCTCGGGCAGCCCCACCACGGCCGTACGGTCGGCCACGATCACGTCGCACGCCAGCGCCAGCTCGAACCCCCCGCCCAGCGCGAACCCGTGCACCGCCGCGACCGTCGGCACGGGAATCTCCAGCACCCCGGTGTACGCCCCCCGCGCCACCGGCCGCTGCCGCACCAGCTCGGCGTCGCTGAACGAGTTGCGCTCCTTCAGATCCGCCCCGACACAGAACGCCCGCTCGTGCGTCGACGTCAGCACGACGACCCGTACGTCCCGGTCCTCCCCCAGCGCCGCGCACGCCGCGGCGACGGACCGGGCCATCTCGCTGGAGACGGCGTTCATGGCCTTGGGCCGGTCGAGGGCGAGCTCCGCCACATGTCCGTCCCCGTGCCGCCGCACCAGGACGAACTCCCCGAACCGCTCCTCACTCATGACACCCTCCCGGTTAACGACGGTTAACAGTTTCGACTCGCCCGATCATCGCAGCCCGACCCCGCCGGGGAAAGAGCGGCACCGCCGACACCCGCGGCGCCCCACGACCGGTTCCGCCGCACCGCCCAACAACCACCGCCCAACAACCACCGCCCAACAACCACCGCCCCACAACCCGTCAACCCGTTCGAGTGACATCCCGCCCATCTCCCACCCCACCCCCCACGGGAGCGCATAACGTGCGCTCCGCACGGCGCAGGGGGGCGCGAGCGCCTCGGGGAGGGATCAGAGGAATCACGATGACGCACACCAAGGAGCACCGCAGGGCGAGGCTGGAGAGCCTGGACGGCCCGGAAGGCGGAGAGGTTCAGGAGAACTGGGGGATGTGGATCCCCCGCGTCCGAGGTCGTCACCGTCGCCCCCGCCCCCGCAAGGTCCTGCTCGCCGTCGGCGGCCTCGCCCTGGCCGCCGGCGTACTGGGCCTCGTACGCGTGACACCGGACTCGGGCGTCGCCGGCCTCGGCACGGCTGAGGCCGAGCCCCGCCCGGACCCGGACACCGACACGGCGGCGGAAACCGACAGCGACCGGTCGGCCAACGCGGCCGCCACCGTCCCGGCCGCCCCCAGGACGAGCCCTTCAGCGGCCGCCGCCATGGGCCGGACCGACGCCGCGCCGCCCCCGGCCGCGGGCCGGACCCCCACCCCGTACGCAAGCACCACACCGCCACCCGGACCGGCCCACACCCCCGGCGCGCCGACCGCCCCCAAGCCTGCCGTGACCCCTCGACCGGCGGCCCCGACGCACACGGCGACCCCCCAGCCCGCACCCCCGGCACACCCCGCGCCCGCGCCGTCCCGGACCACCACCCCACCCACCACCCCACCCGCGGCCCCACCGCCGAGCGAGCCGGAGCGGTCGGACGTCGGCGACGTCTGCGTCCCGGTCATCGGCCTGTGCCTGAACCCGCTGAAGGCCACGGTCCACTGAACGCGCGAGCGCCCTGGGCACCGCACGCGCGGGCGCTCGGGCTACGAGTTCCCGCCGGGCCTGCGCCGCAGCAGCCAGGGCTCGACCACGCCGAGTCCACGCACCGGCCGCTGCCACGTCGGCTGGAGCGCGAAGCGGTACGTCGGCGGCTCCTCGCCCTCCTTCTCGGCGGCGGCCGCCTCCTCCGCGGCCGCGGTCTCCGAGGCCGGCGCCTCCCGGGTGCGGATCAGCTCCTCGGCGAAGGCGCTGTCGACGAGGACGGCGTCGCGCGGAGCTATCGACGTCAACCGGGAGGCGAGGTTCACCGTCGTTCCGAAGACATCGCCCATCCGGGTGGTCACCGTGCCGAACGCCATGCCGACGCGGAGCTCCGGCATCGTCTCGTCGTTGGCCATCGTCTCGATGAGCCGCAGCCCGATCTCGGCGGCGATGCCGGAGTCGTCCGCGGCGTACAGCACCTCGTCGCCGAGGGTCTTGATGAGCCGTCCGCCGTGTGCGGCGACCAGGTCGGCGGCCGTCGTCTCGAAGGCCTCGACGAGTTCGCCGAGCTCCTCCTCCTCCATACGACGGGTCAGCCGCGTGAACCCGACGAGGTCGGCGAAGCCGACAGCGAGGCGCCGGTCGACCATCTCCTCGTCGTCCGCGGCCTGCACGACCCGGCCGGCCGAGGCGGCGAGCTGACGGCGCCAGACGTAGACGAGGAACTCCTCCAGCTCCGGCAGCAGCAGCTCGACGATGGGGTACGTGACCTCGGTACGGGTCATGCCGGGCTCGGGCGGCTCGGTCAGCCCCTCCAGGAAGGAATCGATCTGCCACTCCGCCAACCGGGCGGTGGTCTGCCCCGTCGACCGCGCGACCTGCACCGCCATGGCCTCACTGAGCAGTCCCGCCTCGACGAGACCGGAGAGGCGGCGCAGAGCGAGTACGTCGGCCTCCGTGAGGGCCCTGGCCTGACCGATGTCGGCGAAGCCCATGGCACGCCAGAAGCGGGTGGCCAGTTCCACGGAGACGCCGGCGCTGCGGGCCGCCTGGAAAGGGGTGTAGCGCCGCTCCGCACCCAGGATGAGCTGTTCGAGGCGGAGCGCGAGGGGGTCCTCGTCGTTCTCGGTGCTCTCGGTGCCGTCGGGCGCTGGGTTCTGACCCATGCCGGAGCCCGTGTCGTCGACGGTCACGCCTGCTGCCCTTCCGATCTGCCGCGGTCAGGTATCGACCGGCCTCAACTCTACGGCAGGTGTGCGCCAGCTCACTCCGTCAGGTCCGGCCGAGCCGCCCAGCTGCCCTGGCTGCCCCAGCTGCGGGCATGCGTGCCGCCTGGGGCGGCACGGGTGGGCGCAGCGGCGCCGGGCCGCGCGACCCATCCCCGCCCAGCCCCAGCGTGCCCCGCACCCACGAACTCACGCAGGCCGAAGGTGCACGATGTCCCCCGCCCCCACCGGCTCCTGCACACCCGCCTCCGTGGCGATGACGAGCCTGCCGTCGCTGTCCACCGCCACCGCCTCCCCCACCAGGGCCCGGTCCCCGGGCAGCTCCGCCCGCACGACCCTCCCCAGCGTCGAGCACCCCGCCACATACGTGTCCTGAAGGCGACTCACCGCCGGATCGCCCCCGGCCGCCCGCCACCGCCCGTACCAGTCCTCCAGCGACCGCAGCACCGCCCGCAGCAGGGGATCCCGGTCCGTGCTGATGGCCCCGGCCAGCGCCAGCGACCCCGCCTGCGGCACCGGTAGCTCCTCCGCGCGCAGGGAGACGTTGATGCCGACGCCGATGACGACCCCGTCGTCCCCGGCCCGCTCCGCGAGGATCCCGCCGGCCTTCCGTTCCTCGCCTCCGACACTCACGAGCAGGTCATTGGGCCATTTGAGTGACGTGTCGACGCCCGCCGCCCGCGACAGCCCCGTGGCGACGGCGACTCCGGTGAGCAGCGGCAGCCACCCCCAGTGGGTCACGGGCACCTCGGTGGGCCGCAGCAGCACGGAGAAGAACAGGCCCGAACGCGCCGGAGCGGTCCACTGGCGGTCCAGGCGCCCGCGTCCCGCCGTCTGTTCCTCGGCGACGAGCACCGCGCCCTCCGCGGCCTTGCCCTGGTCCGCCAGGGCCACCAGGTCGGCGTTGGTGGAGCCGGTGCGCCGGACGAGCTGAACGTCCGTCCACAGGCCCCCCTCCCGCACGAGCCCCCGCCGCAGAGCCGAGGCGTTGAGGGGCGGACGGTCCAGGTCGGACCAGCGGTTGTCGTCTGAAGCATCTTGCGGCGTCATGCAAGCCACCCTAGGTGTGGCCAACGCCGCACTGCCGATTGATGAGGCCCCCACTACTCTACGGATGAGTAACCGTCCCCCCTTTTGAGCAGGCAGGGAGCCGCATCCCGATGTCCGAGCCGGAAGAGCGTCACGAGATCCAAGGGATCGACATCCACACGACCGCGGGCAAGCTCGCGGATCTCCAGCGCCGCATCGAGGAAGCGACGCACGCCGGCTCCGCACGCGCCGTGGAGAAGCAGCACTCCAAGGGCAAGCTGACGGCCCGTGAGCGCATCGAGCTGCTCCTCGACGAGGGCTCCTTCGTGGAGCTCGACGAGTTCGCCCGGCACCGCTCCACCAACTTCGGGCTCGACAAGAACCGCCCGTACGGCGACGGGGTCGTGACCGGGTACGGGACCGTCGACGGCCGCCCGGTGGCGGTCTTCTCGCAGGACTTCACCGTCTTCGGCGGAGCCCTCGGCGAGGTCTACGGCCAGAAGATCGTCAAGGTGATGGACTTCGCCCTGAAGACCGGCTGCCCGGTCGTCGGCATCAACGACTCCGGCGGCGCACGCATCCAGGAGGGCGTCGCCTCCCTCGGCGCGTACGGCGAGATCTTCCGCCGCAACACCCACGCCTCCGGTGTGATCCCGCAGATCAGCCTGGTCGTCGGCCCGTGCGCGGGCGGCGCGGTCTACTCCCCCGCCATCACCGACTTCACGATCATGGTCGACCAGACCTCGCACATGTTCATCACCGGTCCGGACGTCATCAAGACGGTCACCGGCGAGGACGTAGGCTTCGAGGAGCTCGGCGGGGCACGGACCCACAACTCCGCCTCCGGCGTGGCCCACCACATGGCCGGGGACGAGAAGGACGCCATCGAGTACGTCAAGCAGCTGCTGTCGTACCTGCCGTCCAACAACCTCTCCGAGGCCCCGGCCTTCCCGGAGGAGGCGGACCTCTCCCTCACCGACGAGGACCGCGAGCTGGACACGCTGGTCCCGGACAGCGCGAACCAGCCGTACGACATGCACACGGTGATCGAGCACATCCTGGACGACGCCGAGTTCTTCGAGACGCAGCCGCTGTTCGCGCCGAACATCCTCACCGGATTCGGCCGGGTCGAGGGCCAGCCGGTGGGCATCGTCGCCAACCAGCCCATGCAGTTCGCGGGGTGCCTCGACATCACGGCGAGCGAGAAGGCCGCGCGGTTCGTGCGGACCTGCGACGCCTTCAACGTCCCCGTCATCACCTTCGTCGACGTCCCCGGCTTCCTGCCCGGCGTCGACCAGGAACACGACGGCATCATCCGCCGCGGGGCCAAGCTGATCTACGCCTACGCGGAGGCGACGGTTCCGCTGATCACCGTGATCACGCGGAAGGCCTTCGGCGGCGCCTACGACGTCATGGGCTCCAAGCACCTCGGCGCCGACCTCAACCTGGCCTGGCCCACCGCCCAGATCGCGGTGATGGGCGCCCAGGGCGCCGTCAACATCCTGCACCGCCGGACCATCGCCGAGGCCGAGGCGAGCGGCGAGGACGTCGAGGCGGTCCGGGCGCGGCTCATCCGGGAGTACGAGGACACCCTGCTCAACCCGTACGTCGCGGCCGAGCGCGGCTACGTCGACGCGGTGATCATGCCGTCCGACACCCGCCACCACGTCGTACGCGGGCTGCGTCAGCTGCGTACGAAGCGGGAATCCCTGCCTCCGAAGAAGCACGGCAACATCCCCCTGTAAGGAGACGCTGTGACGATCAAGGTCATACGGGGCAATCCGACCCCTGAGGAGCTGGCCGCCGCCCTGGCGGTGGTCCGCGCCCGCGCCGCGGCGGCGGCAGCAACACCGCCCGGCGCGGAGGCCCCGAGGGCCGCGTGGTCCGACCCGCAGAGGATCGCGGCCCACCGCCTGCCCCACCCCGGGCAAGCATCATGGGCCCGCACGTACTGGCCGGGCTAGGACATCCGGGGGCGCGGGGCTGCATGAGTATGCGGCTCCGCCGCGTGAGCGCACGGAAGAACGACACGGGGCGCCAATTTGAGTACGGCTACTCAGGCGCCCCGCCCCGTTCAAGCCCCACGCTGGTGGCATGCTGTGGTCCGACCCCGAGAACGAGCCGCCCAAGGAACTGCGTGACACGCAGGAGATGTTGCGGCGGCTGGGGCTTCTCATAGCGCTGGCGATGGTGCTCGCGATGATCGTCATCGGAGTGAGCGGCGCGAGGTGAGCCCGAGCGGGCGACACGGATACGCTGACCGCATGACTGATCAGCCGCGCCGCCGACTCGTCCTCGCCTCCCAGTCACCCGCCCGGCTCGGTCTGCTGCGCCAGGCCGGACTGGACCCCGAGGTGATCGTGAGCGGCGTCGACGAGGACGCCGTCACCGCCCCCACCCCCGCCGAACTGGCCCTCGCCCTCGCCGAGGCGAAGGCCTCCGTCGTGGCCGCGAAGCCCGAGGTCAAGGGTGCCCTGGTGATCGGCTGCGACTCGGTGCTCGACCTGGACGGCGAGGCCCTCGGCAAGCCGGCCGACGCCGAGGAGGCGACGGCCCGCTGGAAGTCCATGCGGGGACGCGCCGGGACACTCCAGACGGGCCACTGCGTCTGGGACACGGCGAGCGGACGCCACACCTCCGCCACGGCCTCCACCGTCGTCCACTTCGGCGAGCCGACGGACGAGGAGATCGCCGCCTACGTCGCCTCGGGCGAACCCCTCTACGTCGCCGGGGCCTTCACCCTCGACGGCCGCTCGGCCCCGTTCATCGACGGCATCGACGGCGACCACGGCAACGTGATCGGCATCAGCCTGCCCCTGCTGCGGCGGCTGCTGGCGGAACTGGGCGTGGGCATCACCGACCTGTGGACGCCCCGGGCACAGTGATCAGGACGCGCTGGGCGCCGGCGGGGGCGTGAGCGGGGAGCCGCCGTCGCCGCTCGGGGCGCCCTGGGGCCCCTCGACGGCGGGCCCGGGCTGACGGTCGTACGTCATCAGCAGCAGCACGATGAGCGCCAGTACGACCACCATGAACAGGAACTGGACCCAGCCCAGCAGGCCCCACGCGAACGCGCCGAGGAGGCCGTGCACCACGGCCGCGCTGATCAGGAGGATGCGGCCGAAGCCGGCCGGGGCGCGGTCGCGCAGGGCGACCAGGAGGGCCACCAGGCCGCAGAAGGCGAAGTAGAGCCCGAAGACGATCCCGCCGATCTTCGAGGACGTGGACATCACGTCCGGGTCGAGGCCGGCCAGCGACATGTCCTGCCGGTCGACGACCACCCCGAGGAACCAGTTCACCGCGGCGACACCGAACGCCTCGCCGAAGAGCACGACCGCAACCACCCACGCCACCGGCCTGCGTACCACCGGTCCACCCACTTCCGAGCCGTAGAGCTGTTCGAGAGTTGTTCTAGCGTCGTCCGAGCAAGCCTGCCGTTACCTCACGTACGTTCGAGGCATCGCGAACGCTACTAACCGGTAAACCGAGGGACAAGGGTTCTGCGGCGGGCAAAGAATCATTGGGCCATTCGTAGGGACTCCACAAAGAAACCGAGTGGCCCGCAGCACGCCTTCACAGAGACCTTGACCACATGAGGGGGCTAGGGTTTCCGGGAGGAGTCCTGCGCACCGAGGTGCGACATGGGATTTCGCGGGTCGAGCGGGCCACGTATCACGCTCCGTGTGGGCAAGCTCACCACTGGGGACGGGTCGAAGTGCCGTGTCGGCAGTCCCTAAACTCGGCTTGTTTCAAGGAGGGAGCCTCATCGTGCGCAAGGTGCTCATCGCCAACCGTGGCGAAATCGCTGTCCGCGTGGCCCGGGCCTGCCGGGATGCCGGCATCGCGAGCGTGGCCGTCTACGCCGACCCGGACCGGGACGCTCTGCATGTCCGCGCTGCGGATGAGGCGTTCGCCCTGGGCGGTGACACCCCGGGCACCAGCTACCTCGACATCGAGAAGGTGTTGAACGCCGCCCGGGAGTCGGGGGCGGATGCCATCCATCCGGGCTACGGCTTCCTTTCGGAGAACGCCGACTTCGCCCAGGCGGTCCTGGACGCGGGCCTGATCTGGATCGGCCCGCCGCCGCAGGCCATCCGCGACCTCGGCGACAAGGTGGCGGCCCGTCACATCGCCCAGCGCGCGGGCGCCCCGCTCGTCGCGGGCACCCCCGACCCGGTGTCGGGCGCGGAGGAGGTCGTGGCCTTCGCCGAGGAGCACGGTCTGCCGATCGCGATCAAGGCGGCCTTCGGTGGTGGCGGCCGCGGTCTGAAGGTCGCCCGGACGCTGGAAGAGGTCCCCGAGCTGTACGAGTCGGCCGTCCGTGAGGCGGTCGCCGCCTTCGGCCGGGGCGAGTGCTTCGTGGAGCGCTACCTGGACAAGCCGCGGCACGTCGAGACGCAGTGCCTCGCCGACAGCCACGGCAACGTGGTCGTGGTCTCCACGCGTGACTGCTCCCTCCAGCGCCGCCACCAGAAGCTGGTCGAGGAGGCGCCCGCGCCCTTCCTCTCCGACGAGCAGGTCGCCCAGCTGTACTCCTCCTCGAAGGCCATCCTGAAGGAGGCCGGCTACGTCGGCGCCGGCACGGTGGAGTTCCTCGTCGGCCTCGACGGGACGATCTCCTTCCTGGAGGTCAACACCCGCCTCCAGGTGGAGCACCCGGTCACCGAGGAGGTCGCCGGTATCGACCTGGTGCGCGAGATGTTCCGCATCGCCGACGGCGAGGAGCTCGGCTACGGCGACCCGGAGCTGCGCGGCCACTCCTTCGAGTTCCGCATCAACGGCGAGGACCCGGGCCGCAACTTCCTCCCGGCTCCCGGCACGGTCACCACGTTCGCTGCGCCGTCCGGCCCGGGCGTCCGCCTGGACGCGGGCGTGGAGTCGGGCAGCGTGATCGGCCCGGCGTGGGACTCGCTCCTCGCCAAGCTGATCGTCACGGGCGCCACGCGTGCTCAGGCCCTGCAGCGCGCGGCCCGGGCCCTGGAGGAGTTCCAGGTCGAGGGCATGGCCACGGCGATCCCGTTCCACCGCGCGGTGGTGAAGGACCCGGCGTTCGCCCCCGAGCTCACCGGCTCCACCGACCCGTTCACGGTCCACACCCGCTGGATCGAGACCGAGTTCGTCAACGAGATCAAGGCCTTCGCCGCGCCGGCCGACACCGAGGCGGACGAGGAGTCGGGCCGTGAGACGGTCGTCGTCGAGGTGGGCGGCAAGCGTCTGGAGGTCTCCCTCCCGGCATCCCTCGGCATGACGCTGGCCCGCACCGGTCTCGCGGCGGGCGCCAAGCCCAAACGCCGCGCGGCCAAGAAGTCCGGTCCCGTCGCCTCCGGCGACACCCTCGCCTCCCCGATGCAGGGCACCATCGTCAAGGTCGCCGTCGAGGAGGGCCAGGAGGTCAAGGAAGGCGACCTCGTCGTCGTCCTCGAGGCCATGAAGATGGAACAGCCTCTCAACGCCCACAAGTCCGGCACCATCAAGGGCCTGACGGCGGACGTCGGCGCGTCGATCACCTCCGGCGCGTCGATCTGCGAGATCAAGGACTGACCCGCACGACACCCGAAGCGCCCGGCGGGCCTGCTGCTGCAGGCCCGCCGGGCGCTTCGTCTTTCTCCCCGTCCGGCGCCATGGCCGCCGACGGGGAGGCTCACGCCGAGGAAGGGCGACGACCAGCACGGGGTTTCCCGCGCGCACCGGCGTTGCCGACCTGCCAGACCGGCGCCCCGGCCCCAAGCCGGCGTACGCGGCCTGAGGGCCGCACGAGCGGGCGCAGGCGATCACGAGGCCCGGGCGCCCACGCAGGCAGCCACGAGCCTTCACAGCCGACCGCAGGCCCTGCCCGGCCACAGGCCAACACCGACACCCGCAGCCTCAGCCAGCCAGCCAGCCACGGGCCTACCCCCCGGCGCCCCGCCCCATGGGCACAGCCCTGCCGGCCGACCCACTTGTCGTAGGACACCGCACCGTGCCTGCCGCTCTCCCCCGGAGGGCTCAGCGGCGGCGGAGGTCGGCTACTCGGTGGCGGTCGGTGGGCTGGTCGCCGAGGGTGGTGGCGCGCAGGCCCGGGCCGGGGGCCTGGCCTCGGCGGGGGGCAGGGAGGGGGAGGTCTCGTCGGGAGCGGGGCGGAGCGGGGTCAGCGGCCGCGTTTCCCGGGCCTCCCGACGCGCCGGCGACGGCGATCTGCACGCCCTGGTCCGCGAGAGCCTGGAGTTCGGTGGCCGCCCGGTCGTCGTGGACGGGGGGCTCGTCGGTGATCAGGCGGGTGATCAGGTCGGTGGGGACCGTCTGGAACATGGTGTCCGTGCCCAGCTTGGTGTGGTCCGCCAGCACGACGACCTCCGCGGCGGCCTGGACGAGCGCACGGTCGACGGAAGCCGACAGCATGTTGGACGTGGACAGGCCGCGTTCGGCGGTCAGTCCGCTCCCGGAGAGGAAGGCCCGGGAGACCCGAAGTCCCTGGAGGGACTGCTCGGCACCGGAGCCCACCAGGGCGTAGTTGGAGCCGCGCAGGGTGCCTCCGGTCATGACGACCTCGACCCGGTTGGCATGGGCCAACGCCTGTGCCACCAACAGGGAGTTGGTGACGACGGTCAGTCCGGGGACACGGGCGAGTCTGCGGGCCAGCTCCTGGGTGGTGGTTCCCGCCCCGACCACGATGGCCTCGCCCTCTTCGACGAAGTTGGCGGCGAGGTCGGCGATGGCCGTCTTCTCGGCGGTCGCGAGATGAGATTTTTGCGGAAAGCCGGACTCCCGCGTGAATCCGCCCGGCAGTACCGCACCGCCGTGGCGGCGGTCGAGGAGTCCTTCTGCCTCCAGTGCCCGCACGTCCCGCCGTACGGTCACTTCGGAGGTCTGGACGACACGGGCGAGCTCACGGAGCGACACGGCCCCGTTCGCTCGCACCATTTCGAGGATCAATTGGCGACGTTCAGCAGCGAACACGAAACTGACAGTAACCCCAGCGACCGTCTGCTTTCAGCAGTTTGCGCCGAATAGCAGAAGTTGTTCGCACACAGGGGCGGGAGGTGATATAGGAGCCCACTCCCGTCGCCTATGCCGCCCGCATGGTCGACAACTCCCCGTGACCAGCGGGGAGTCGGATTCGGCCGTCAGACCGCGTCGCCCGCCTTGCGCGTGTGCAACTGCCGTGCCACCTCCGCGATCGACCCCGAAAGGGACGGGTACACGGTGAACGCGTTCGCGATCTGTTCGACCGTCAGATTGTTGTCGACGGCGATCGAGATGGGGTGGATCAGTTCCGAGGCGCGCGGCGCCACGACCACACCGCCGACGACGATCCCGGTGCCCGGACGGCAGAAGATCTTCACGAAGCCGTCCCGGATGCCCTGCATCTTCGCGCGCGGGTTGCGCAGCAGCGGCAGCTTGACGGCCCGCGCGTCGATCTTGCCGCCGTCGACGTCGGCCTGCGAGTAGCCGACGGTGGCGATCTCGGGGTCGGTGAAGACGTTGGAGGAGACCGTCTTCAGGTTCAGCGGGGCCACCGCGTCGCCGAGGAAGTGGTACATGGCGATGCGTCCCTGCATGGCGGCGACGGACGCGAGGGCGAACACACCGGTCACGTCACCGGCCGCGTACACGCCCGGAGCCGTCGTCCTGGACACCTTGTCGGTCCAGATGTGTCCGGACTCGCGCACCCGGACCCCGGCCTCCTCCAGGCCGAGCGCGGCGCTGTTGGGGATGGCACCGACGGCCATGAGGCAGTGCGAGCCGGTGATGACCCGTCCGTCGGCGAGGGTGACCTCGACGCGGTCGCCGACACGCTTGGCGGACTGGGCGCGGGAGCGGGCCATGACGTTCATGCCACGGCGGCGGAAGACGTCCTCGAGGACGGCCGCGGCGTCCGGGTCCTCGCCGGGCAGCACGCGGTCGCGGGAGGAGACGAGGGTGACCTTGGAGCCCAGCGCCTGGTACGCGCCGGCGAACTCGGCACCGGTGACACCCGAGCCGACCACGATGAGCTCCTCGGGCAGCTCGGTGAGGTCGTAGACCTGGGTCCAGTTGAGGATGCGCTCGCCGTCGGGCTGGGCGTCGGGCAGCTCGCGCGGGTGACCCCCGGTGGCGATGAGCACGGCGTCGGCGGTGAGGGTCTCCTCGGTGCCGTCCGCCGCCCGCACCACGACCTTCCGCGAGCCGTCGAGGGCCTGCATGCCCTCCAGCCGGCCGCGGCCGCGCAGGACCCGGGCGCCCGCGCGGGTGACGGAGGCGGTGATGTCGTGGGACTGCGCGAGCGCGAGCCGCTTCACACGCCGGTTGACCTTGTCTAGGTCGACGCCGACGACCCGCGCGGCCTGCTCCATCGGCGGGGTGTCGTCGGCGACGATGATGCCCAGCTCCTCGTAGGAGGAGTCGAAGGTGGTCATCACCTCGGCCGTGGCGATCAAGGTCTTCGACGGCACGCAGTCGGTGAGCACCGACGCCCCGCCCAGACCGTCGCTGTCGACGACGGTCACCTCCGCGCCGAGCTGAGCGGCGACCAGCGCCGCTTCGTATCCGCCGGGTCCGCCACCGATGATCACGATCCGAGTCACGTACCCCATTGTCCCGCACCGCCCCGGGGCGGCACCGCGTGGGGGGCGGCCCGAGACACCACTGTTACGGGAGAGGCGAGCGGGTCGCTGCCGTACTCTCGACGCATGTCGCTCTACGCCGCTTACGCCGGCAACCTCGACGCCCGACTGATGACGCGCCGTGCCCCGCACTCGCCGCTGCGCGCCACCGGCTGGCTGAACGGCTGGCGGCTGACCTTCGGCGGCGAGCAGCTGGGCTGGGAGGGCGCGCTGGCCACGATCGTCGAGGCGCCGGCCGCGCAGGTCTTCGTCGCGCTGTACGACATCGCCGAGATGGACGAGGAGTCGCTGGACCGCTGGGAGGGCGTGGGCCTCGACATCTACCGGCGGATGCGGGTGCGGGTGCACACGCTCGACGGCCAGGAGGCGGCCTGGCTGTACGTCCTGAACGGCTACGAGGGCGGACTCCCCTCGGCCCGTTACCTCGGGGAGGTCGCCGACGCGGCGGAGTCGGCGGGGGCGCCGCACGACTACGTCATGGAGCTGCGCAAGCGCCCCTGCTGAGCGGCCACCCACCGAGCCACTCACGAGCCGGCTGACGACGACGCTGCCGAAGCAACTGACGAGGCAACTGACGAAGCCGCTGGTTGGAAACGACAAGACAACGATCGCCATCGCGTTCGCTCTGTCATCTACGCGCGTAGGCCCGAACCGGCTAGGCTCGTCGCGTGAACGCATCTCTTCTTCCGGACGACATCCAGGGCGACCCCCACGCCGCCGCCGCCGACGCCGCCGCGCGCCTGCGCGAACTGACCGGCGCCGAGACCCACGACGTCGCCCTCGTGATGGGCTCCGGCTGGGCGCCGGCCGTGGACGCCCTGGGCGCGCCCGACGCCGAACTCCAGGTCACCGAGCTGCCCGGCTTCCCCCCGCCGGCGGTGGAGGGGCACGGCGGCAAGATCCGCTCGTACCGGATGGGAAACAAGCGGGCCCTGGTCTTCCTGGGCCGCACCCACTACTACGAGGGGCGCGGGGTCGCCGCCGTCGCGCACGGGGTGCGGACCGCGGTGTCGGCCGGCTGCAAGACGATCGTCCTGACCAACGGCTGCGGCGGTCTGCGCGAGGGCATGCGCCCCGGCCAGCCGGTCCTGATCAGCGACCACATCAACCTCACGGCCACGTCCCCGATCGTCGGCGCGAACTTCGTGGACCTGACCGACCTGTACTCGCCCCGGCTGCGCGCCCTGTGCAAGGAGGTCGACGCGACCCTGGAGGAGGGCGTCTACGCCCAGTTCCCCGGCCCGCACTACGAGACCCCGGCCGAGATCCGCATGGCCCGCAGCATCGGGGCGGACCTCGTCGGCATGTCCACGGTGCTGGAGGCCATCGCGGCGCGTGAGGCGGGCGCCGAGGTGCTGGGTATCTCCCTCGTGACCAACCTCGCCGCCGGCATGACCGGCGAGCCCCTCAACCACGAGGAGGTCCTCCAGGCGGGCCGCGACTCGGCGACCCGGATGGGCTCGCTGCTGGCGCAGGTTCTGGACCGACTGTAGGGCCGGCCACTTCGAGACGCCGGTCAGGCAATCTCAGCCCGTCCGGCGCTTGAGGACGAGGCCGTCCAGGCCGAAGGAGGGTCTGGGGGCGCAGCTCCCAGGGCCCGGACCACAAGACGACGAGAGGCTGACCCCGACGTGCACGACGACGACCTGACCGCCCGCGCCAAGGCATGGCTCGCCGAGGACCCCGACGCCGAGACCCGCGCGGAACTCGCCGAGCTCATCGACGCCGGCGCCCACACCGAACTCGCCGCCCGCTTCAGCGGCACCCTCCAGTTCGGTACGGCGGGTCTGCGCGGCGAACTCGGCGCCGGCCCGATGCGCATGAACCGCTCGGTCGTGATCCGCGCCGCCGCCGGTCTCGCCGCGTACCTCAAGGGGCAGGGCCGCACCGACGGTCTCGTCGTCGTCGGCTACGACGCCCGCCACAAGTCCGCCGACTTCGCCCGCGACACCGCCGCCGTGATGACCGGCGCGGGCCTGCGCGCCGCCGTCCTCCCGCGGCCCCTGCCGACCCCGGTCCTCGCCTACGCCATAAGGCACCTGGGCGCGGTCGCGGGCGTCGAGGTCACCGCCAGCCACAACCCGCCCCGCGACAACGGCTACAAGGTCTACCTCGGCGACGGCTCCCAGATCGTCCCGCCCGCCGACGCGGAGATCGCCGCCGAGATCGACGCGATCGGCAGCCTGAACGACGTCCCCCGGCCCGACTCGGGCTGGGAGATCCTCGACGACTCCGTCCTCGACGCCTACCTGGCCCGCACGGACGCCGTACTGGCCGCCGGCTCCCCCCGTACCGCCCGCACCGTCTACACGGCGATGCACGGCGTCGGCAAGGACGTCCTCCTCGCCGCGTTCGCCCGCGCGGGCTTCCCGGAGCCGGTCCTCGTCGCCGAGCAGGCCGAGCCCGACCCGGACTTCCCGACCGTCTCCTTCCCCAACCCGGAAGAGCCCGGCGCGATGGACCTCGCCTTCGCGAAGGCCCGGGAGACGGACCCGGACCTGGTCATCGCCAACGACCCGGACGCCGACCGCTGTGCCGTGGCCGTCAAGGACGACCCGGAAGGGGACTGGCGCATGCTGCGCGGCGACGAGGTCGGCGCGCTCCTCGCCGCCCATCTGGTCGCCCGCGGCGCCCAGGGCACCTTCGCCGAGTCCATCGTCTCCTCCTCCCTCCTGGGCCGGATCGCCGAGAAGGCCGGGCTGCCGTACGAGGAGACCCTCACCGGCTTCAAGTGGATCGCCCGCGTCGAGGGGCTGCGCTACGGCTACGAGGAGGCCCTCGGCTACTGCGTCGACCCGGACGGCGTACGCGACAAGGACGGCATCACCGCCGCGCTCCTGATCACGGAGCTCGCCGCGGAGCTGAAGGAGCAGGGCCGCACCCTGCTCGACCTCCTCGACGACCTGGCCGTGGAGCACGGCCTGCACGCCACCGACCAGCTCTCGGTGCGCGTCCAGGACCTGTCGGTCATCGCCGACGCCATGACCCGGCTGCGCGAGCAGCCGCCCACCGAGCTCGCGGGCCTGCCGATCGTCTCGGCCGAGGACCTCACCCAGGGCACCGCCGAGCTGCCCCCGACCGACGGCCTGCGCTACACCCTCGACGGCGCCCGCGTCATCGTCCGCCCCAGCGGCACGGAGCCCAAGCTGAAGTGCTACCTGGAGGTCGTCGTCCCGGTCGACGCGCACGCCGCCCTCCCGTCGGCCCGCGCCACGGCGGCCGACCTGCTGGCGACCATCAAGCGGGACCTGTCGGCGGCGGCCGGCATCTGAGCGAACCGCCCGGCTCTCCAGGTATGACGACAAGGCCCAGGTCTGTGACCTGGGCCTTGAGCGTGGAGGGTACGGAGGGTGTCGCGAGTCTCCGTGCTCCCTGAGGCGTAGACCCGATACTCCGGTGCCATCCTCTGGGCGCATGCTCCGTCCGCTCGGCGGTGGAACCAGGTTCGGCCCACGGAGGGATCCGCGGTGATCCCCGTGACTGGGACTCTCGTAGCCGAACCGGCCGACCACCGGCCCGCCGAGTCCCAGGACCGCGCATGCAGACGCTCCCGCACGTCAAGGAACCCACAGCCGCCGACGCCGGGCGGTTCCGCGCCGCATGGCGGGCCGCCCACGAGCCGGCCGCCGGAGTGTCCCGGCGGATGCGATCAGTGGCGTACGCCGTCCCGCTGGCCGTCCTGCCGTCCAGCATCTGGCGGCTCCCCGCCGTGTTCGACGCCGGGGCCGGGCCCGGTGAGAAGGCGTACGTGATCCTGCTGTCGGTCGTCTCCGAGGCCCTCGCGTTCACCGCGGTCGGGCTGATCGCACGGTGGGGCGAGGTGTTCCCGCGCTGGACACCGTTCCTGCGGGGCCGCCGGGTCCCGACGACGGCAGCGGTCGTCCCGGCAGCCATCGGCGCCACGATCCTCACCCTCGGCACCCTCCTGACGCTCGTCACCCAGCTCATGGGCACCACGATCCGGGGCGACGACCTGCCCGCCGGCTCCCCCAGCGAGGTCGGAGGCTGGGAGACCGCCTGGTTCTGCGTCTGCTACGCGCCGCTGCTCCTGTGGGGGCCACTGCTGGCCGTACTGACCGTCGCGTACTCCAAGCGCCGCCGCGCGCCCCGGACCGTACTCGCGGCGGCCTGAGCCCCAGCTTGTGCGCATCGCTTCTGGGGCGAAGCAGATGGCTGAGACAGCCCGCCGAGACAGCCGACGGGCCAGGGACGCGTCCTCACCGCGCTCGCCCTCGCCCCGTTCATCCACAGCCGGCACGGTCTCCTGCCTCGCTCGATGCTCGACGCGCCCCCGAGCACGCACCCCATCGGGTGATTTCCCCGCGACAGCTGACGCGCGCTCCCCGCCCGGCCTTCCTCCCCGGGAAACGGTGGACCGGTACCGCCCGCCGAGTCCTGGAGCCCCCGCCGTGTCCTCGACCGCCCCCGAAACCGCCCGCAGCGGCCTCGTCCCGGGCACCCGGAGACGCCCCCGCACTCCCGCGCCCGGCCTCCCCCTCCCGACCGTCGGCCGCGCGGCCCCGGCCCTGCTCGCCTACACCGCCGTACGCGCCGCCGGTCTCCTCGTCCTCGCGGTCTGGGCGCACCGCAAGCACCACGGCGTCTGGCCGATCCTGGCGACGCGGTGGGACGCCGACTGGTACCTCGGCATCGCCGACCACGGGTACGCCGACGCGCTGGGCACGGCGTACAACGCCAACAACCTCGCGTTCTTCCCGCTCCACCCGGTCCTGGTGAAGGCGGTCGCGGGCGTCACCCCCGGCTCGCGTGCCACCGTCGGCCTGTGCCTCGCCGTCGTGGCCTCGCTGCTGGCGGCCTGGGGGATCTTCGCCGTCGGCGACCGCCTGCACGGGCGTCGCGTCGGCGTCCTGCTCACCGTTTTGTGGGCCGCGCTCCCGGTCGGCCTGGTGCAGTGGATGGGCTACACGGAGTCCCTCTTCACGGCCCTCGCCGCCTGGACCCTGTACGCCGTCCTCACCGACCGCTGGCCGTGGGCGGGCGCCCTGGCCGCGCTGGCCGGACTGACCCGCCCGACCGGCATCGCGCTGGCCGCCGCGGTCACCGTCACGGCCCTGCTGTCCCTGCGCGGCCGCCCCTCCACGCTGGCGGCCGCCCTCCTGGCGCCGCTCGGCTGGTGCGCGTACATCGGCTGGGTCGGCCTCAGGCTGAGCCGCTGGGACGGCTACTTCGCCGTACAGCGGCTGTGGCACAACGAGTGGGACGGCGGCCGGGAGACCCTGCGCAGGATGCGGGAGCTGCTGGCGTACGACTCGACGCCCGAGCTGTTCCTGGTGCTGGTGACGGTGACGCTGATCGCGTCGGTGGTCCTCTTCGGCCTCGCGGTGGCGGACCGGCAGCCGCTGGCGCTGCTGGTCTTCACGGGCGTCCTGCTGGCGATCGTGCTGGGCAGCGGCGGCGTCTACTTCCCCCGCGCCCGCTTCCTCCTCCCGGCCTTCCCCCTGCTCCTCCCCCTTGCCCTGCACCTCTCCCGCGCCTCCCGCCGCTACCGGGTGCTGGCCCTGACGGCGGCCGTGGCGGGCTCGGCGTACTGCGGCGCGTACATGGCACTGGTGTGGCCGAGCGCGCCATGAGCCGAGCGTGCCCTGATGGGGCCCAAGGGGTCCTTAAGGGGTCCTTGCACTATGCCCGCCCGGGTCGCGCGTTCATAGTGCAAGGACCCCTAAGGCAGGAGGACCAGCGCCGCCGCCCACGCCACCGCGACGACCGCCGCGAGCGGCCACAGCGGCCGCCCGCGCTGCCGCTCGTCGCTCTCGTCGGCCGGCCGGGCCGAGGGCTCGCGCCACATCGCGGCGACCTCGGCGGCCGTCCGCTCGTGCGGATGCAGCAGGCCGGCCCTCCGCTCCAGCCACGGCCAACGGGCCGAGGGCACCGTCCACGCGTCGAAGGACGCTCGGTGACTGTCGATCTTCAGCTCACTTCCCTTGGCCCGGACGACCCTGATGTGGTCCCAGGCGACGTGCTGGGTCCGACGCAGCCCGTTGACCCACAGACCGGTGCTGTCGGCGGTGACGCGCCAGGCGAGCAGGTTCGGCAGCATGAACACGGCTACAACGCCCGCGACGACACCGGGGACGTAGCGCCAAGGACCGGTCTCGCCCCAGATCAGGACGGCGCACCACAGCAGTCCCAGCGCGGCGAAGAGCCGGTCGGCCCACCCGGCGCGCCAGTGCCGCACGGCCACGGGGTGCGCGCCGCGCGGTCCCTCGGCGACGGCGGTCGCGGCCACCAGCCGCAGTTCCTCCTGCCGGGCCTCGCCCACAGCGGTCCGCTTCCGGTGGGCGATCCACTGCCGTACCAAACCGTCGGACAGGGGACGTACCGGCCCAGCCGACCGCTCCACCACGGGCGGCTCGTCCGGCTCCTCGGCGGCGCCGACCAGCACGACCTCGGCGCCGTCGTAGGGCAGCCCGTACAGGACGGCCTCACGCAGGGGGCCCGGCGTGTTGTCGTCGAGACGGTCGAGAAACTCGGCCAGTTCCTGCTCGTCGGCCTCGGGATCGTTCGGTTCGTCGGAGGCCTCGCCCCCGGGCTCCTCCTCGTCGACCTCCGTGGTCGCGACGGTGAACAGGGGCCGCAGCGCCGCCGTGTCGTCAGCCGCGTACACCTCGGCGTCGACGTCGGCGTTCTCCCGCACCAGCACCCGCAGCACGGGCGCGGGCGCCCGGCGCAGGGCTGTGTCGCGGCCGCGGCCCAGGGCGGCGGAAAGGACGACGGTGACGCCGAGACCGACGACGTACCAGCCGAGCACGGGAACCGACTGCCGGCCCTCGGCCGGGTCCCAGAGCCCAGCGGTGGCGACCAGCACGACACCGGCGACGACCAGGACGAACCCGAACAGGCCGAGTGCCTGCCCGCGCCGCACCGGGCCCCCCGCGACCGGCAGCTCGGCCGTCACGCCCCCGGTGGCGGCGAGCACCGCCGCCCGCTGCCGCTTCCGCTCGGCCAGCCGCAGCTCGGCGGTCCCCCACAGCAGCGCCGACGCCAGTACGAGCCCCAGAGCCGGCGCCCACGACAACGCATCCCCGTACACGAGAACCAGCCCGACGGACACCGGCGCCGAGACCCGGGCCGCCTCGGGCCGCGCCGCCGGCCAGACGAGCTGCAGCGCGCAGCCCGCGGCGCCCCAGGCGGGCAGGTCGGTGAAGTGGGCCAGGAGCCCGGCGGCCACAGCGGCGAGCAGCAGCAGCGCCGCCACGGCCGACATCCGCAGCCGCATCGGCACCCAGCGCGGCGGCAACGCCTCCGTCCAGTGACGCGCCTGTTCCGAGTCCCAGGGCAGACAGCCGTCGGGTATCGCGGAGGGCGGCAGCGGCAAGGGGCGGCCGGAAGCCGTGTTCATGTCTTCTCTCCGTATCCGGCCACGCCAGGCGCCCCGAAGGGCGCGGGGAACCGCGCGATCAACCACAGCGGACCCTCAGCCGCCGTACAACCCTCAGCGGCCGTACAGCTCGGCCTGCTACAACCCCCAGCGGCCGTACAGAAGAGTCACCCCGCCGCCAGCAGAATCGCCAACAATACCGCCCCCGCCACCGCGGGCCCCGCGATCTCCCACGCCCACCGCACGGTCACCTCGCCCTGCGCGGTCTCCTCCTTCTCCCGGGCCTCCCAGAGGTCCCGCAGGTCGTCCATGACCTTGTCGGTCTCGGCCCGCATGGGTCCGTCCGGCACGGTCTGGCCCCGGCCCCCGCCCGAGAAGCCGCCCAGGCCGGCGCCGAGGCCCCGGGCCGGACGGCCGCGGCCGTCCCCCTCCGCCGCCGCCCGGGCCTGCCGCCGGGCCGCCTTCTTGCGGCTACGCAGCGAGACGGGGACGGACCACAGCTGGTACTTGGTCCCGGACTTGGTGACGACCTCGTTGGAGTAGCCGGAGCGCAGCGAGGCGACCTGCCCCCACGGCAGCACGATCACGCGGAACGGGTTGCGGACGCGCAGCCGCTCCTCGTTGGCGAACACGGCGGGCCGCAGCGTGAAGGCGACGACCAGCGGGACCAGGAGGATCAGCGTGGCGAGGGCCAGCCACGGCGTACGGTCGCGCCCCGCGACGATCGCGTCGATGCCGAGCCAGCCCACGATGACGAGCAGCAGGACACCACCGGCGATGCCCGCGGGCGACCGGTAGATCCGGTCCTTGGATACGGGCACCGGAGGCTGCGGCGCGGGAGACTGGTCGTCGGGGGTCGTCATGGTCCCGATTCTGCACGACGAGGTGAACGGCGCTCATGCGTGGTGGCACAGCACGGAACGAGCACCCGGGGCTGTACAGCCGCTACGCGCGTAGATATGCTCGTCTGGTGACCATGCCCACCAATGCACCCACCGCAGCAAACGCTCTGGCGGACGTCACCGCGTCCGACAGCTCACTGCGCCGCTTCCTCCACGGGCTGCCCGGCGTCGACGCGGTCGGCCTGGAGGCGCGCGCCGCCTCCCTCGGCACCCGTTCCATCAAGACGACCGCGAAGGCGTACGCCATCGACCTCGCCATCTCGATGGTCGACCTCACGACGCTGGAAGGCGCGGACACCCCGGGCAAGGTCCGGGCGCTCGGCGCCAAGGCGGTCCACCCCGACCCGACCGACCGCACCACCCCGTCCACTGCCGCGGTCTGCGTCTACCCCGACATGGTGGCCGCCGCCAAGCAGGCAGTCGCGGGCTCGAGCGTGAAGGTCGCCTCGGTCGCCACCGCCTTCCCCGCGGGCCGCGCCGCCCTCGACGTGAAGCTGTCCGACGTGCGCGACGCCGTCGCCGCGGGCGCCGACGAGATCGACATGGTCATCGACCGCGGGGCGTTCCTCGCGGGCAGGTACATGAAGGTGTACGACGAGATCGTCGCCGTGCGGGAGACCTGCGGCGCGAACGCCCGTCTGAAGGTCATCTTCGAGACCGGCGAGCTCTCGACGTACGACAACATCCGCCGGGCCAGCTGGCTCGGCATGCTGGCCGGGGCCGACTTCATCAAGACCTCGACCGGCAAGGTGGCGGTGAACGCCACTCCCGCGAACACGCTCCTGATGCTGGAGGCCGTCCGCGACTTCCGCGCGCAGACCGGGGTACAGGTCGGTGTGAAGCCCGCCGGCGGCATCCGCACCAGCAAGGACGCGATCAAGTTCCTCGTCGTGGTCAACGAGACCGCCGGCGAGGACTGGCTGGACAACCACTGGTTCCGCTTCGGCGCCTCCTCGCTCCTGAACGACCTGCTGATGCAGCGCCAGAAGTTGGCCACCGGCCGCTACTCCGGCCCCGACTACGTGACGGTGGACTGATCACCATGGCATCCGTTTTCGAATACGCCCCGGCTCCCGAGTCGCGCGCGATCGCAGACATCGCGCCCTCGTACGGCCTGTTCATCGACGGCGAGTTCACGGAGGCGGCCGACGGCAGGGTCTTCAAGACCGTCTCGCCGTCCACCGAGGAGGTCCTCTCCGAGATCGCGCAGGCCGGTGCGGAGGACGTCGACCGTGCCGTGAAGGCGGCCCGCAAGGCCTTCGAGAAGTGGTCGGCGCTGCCCGGCACCGAGCGCGCCAAGTACCTGTTCCGCATCGCCCGGATCATCCAGGAGCGCAGCCGCGAGCTGGCCGTCCTGGAGACGCTGGACAACGGCAAGCCCATCAAGGAGACGCGCGACGCCGACCTCCCCCTGGTCGCCGCCCACTTCTTCTACTACGCGGGCTGGGCCGACAAGCTCGACCACGCCGGCTTTGGGCCCAGCCCGAAGCCGCTGGGCGTCGCGGGCCAGGTCATCCCCTGGAACTTCCCCCTGCTGATGCTGGCGTGGAAGATCGCCCCGGCGCTGGCCACGGGCAACACGGTCGTCCTGAAGCCGGCGGAGACCACTCCGCTGTCGGCGTTGTTCTTCGCGGACATCTGCCGCCAGGCGGGCCTGCCCAGGGGCGTCGTCAACATCCTCCCGGGTTACGGCGACACGGGCGCCGCGCTCGTCGCGCACCCGGACGTCAACAAGGTCGCCTTCACCGGCTCCACGGCCGTCGGCAAGGAGATCGCCCGCACGGTCGCGGGCAGCCGCAAGAAGCTCACCCTCGAACTGGGCGGCAAGGGCGCGAACATCGTCTTCGACGACGCCCCGATCGACCAGGCCGTCGAGGGCATCGTGAGCGGCATCTTCTTCAACCAGGGCCAGGTCTGCTGCGCGGGCTCCCGCCTGCTGGTCCAGGAGTCGATCCAGGACGAGCTGCTGGACTCCCTCAAGCGCAGGCTCTCCACCCTCCGCCTCGGCGACCCCCTCGACAAGAACACCGACATCGGCGCGATCAACTCCGAGGAACAGCTCACCCGCATCACCTCGCTCGTCGAGCAGGGCGAGGCGGAGGGCGCCGAGCGCTGGTCCCCGGCCTGCGAACTGCCCTCGGCCGGCTACTGGTTCGCCCCGACGCTCTTCACGAACGTCACCCAGGCGCACACCATCGCCCGCGACGAGATCTTCGGCCCGGTGCTGTCGGTCCTCACCTTCCGCACCCCGGACGAGGCCGTCGCCAAGGCCAACAACACCCCGTACGGCCTCTCCGCGGGCGTGTGGACGGAGAAGGGCTCCCGCATCCTGGCGGTGGCGAACAAGCTCCGCGCGGGTGTCGTCTGGTCCAACACGTTCAACAAGTTCGACCCGGCCTCGCCGTTCGGCGGGTACAAGGAGTCGGGCTTCGGCCGCGAGGGCGGCCGCCACGGCCTGGAGGCGTACCTCGATGTCTGACGCACGACTGTCGGTGTTCAAGACCTACAAGCTGTACGTCGGCGGGAAGTTCCCGCGTTCCGAGAGCGGCCGGGTGTACGAGGTGACCGACGCAAAGGGCAAGTGGCTGGCGAACGCGCCCCTCTCCTCCCGCAAGGACGCCCGGGACGCGGTGGTGGCCGCCCGCAAGGCGTTCGGCGCCTGGTCCGGCGCGACGGCGTACAACCGGGGCCAGATCCTCTACCGCGTGGCGGAGATGCTGGAGGGCCGCAAGGCGCAGTTCGTCCACGAAGTGGCCGACGCCGAGGGTCTGTCGAAGTCGAAGGCCGCCGAGCAGGTGGAGGCGACGATCGACCGCTGGGTCTGGTACGCGGGCTGGACCGACAAGATCGCCCAGGTGATCGGTGGCGGCAACCCGGTCGCGGGCCCGTTCTTCAACCTCTCCTCCCCGGAGCCGACGGGCGTCGTGGCCGTCGTGGCCCCTCAGGAGTCGTCGTTCCTGGGCCTGGTCTCGGTGCTCGCCCCGGTGATCGCCACCGGCAACACGGCGGTCGTGGTGGCCTCCGAGAAGTCCCCGCTCCCCGCCCTCTCCCTGGGCGAGGTGCTCGCCACCTCCGACGTGCCCGGCGGTGTCGTCAACGTCCTCTCCGGCCGTACGGCGGAGATCGCGACGCCGCTCGCCGCCCACCAGGACGTCAACGCGATCGACCTCGCGGGCGCCGATGAGGTGCTGGCGAAGGAGCTGGAGATCGCGGCCGCGGACAATCTGAAGCGCGTCCTGCGTCCACAGCCTGTGGATTACACGCGGACTCCCGGCACCGACCGCATGACCGCCTTCCTGGAGACGAAGACGGTCTGGCACCCGACGGGCTCCCTGGGCGCCTCGGGCTCGTCGTACTGACAGCCCCCGGAACGAGCAGGCCGCACCCTTCTCCGTCCGGAGGGGTGCGGCCTGCTTCTCCTGCGCGCGGCTCAGCCGCCCAGCGACCCCGTCCCCTGCCCCGGTACCGGAATCGCCCCGACCGACTCCGCCTGTGCCACCGGCCTCGTCAAGGCCCGTGAGTCCAGCGGCTGGAAGTCGGCGGCCTGAGTGCCGACGCCGTTGTCGAGGGGGTCGACGCCGGTGCCGGCGAGCGGATTCGGCTTGAGGTCCGCGACCGTGCCCGTGACATGGCCGGCCGTTTCGGTCAGGGTCTGCAGGCCGGCCTGCGGGTCGACCTTTTCGAGCGCGGCGGCAGGCGAAGGGCGCAGGCCCAGGTCGGGTGCCTCGGCGGCGGCCGCGGTCGTCGCGCTCGCACCCAACGCCACTCCCGCCGTCGCGAGGGCGGCCAGGGCACGTCGGGCTTTCGGGGTCCGGGGAGAGGCGTGTCGGGCCATCGCGATGCCCACTTTCTACTGCGTAAGGTAACCAGGTCGGCACTCAGGGTAGTTGACGTGTGACGCGGGCTTCAAAGCGGACCCGCGGTGTCGTCGGGGTGCCTTCCATGCCTCACACTGGTGTCCCGTGAGTTCCCATCCGCCCATATCGGCGCGCGTCGTGCTGCTCTGCGGCCCCTCCGGCTCCGGCAAGTCCCTTCTCGCGGCCCGCTCCGGCCTCCCGGTGCTGCGGCTCGACGACTTCTACAAGGAGGGCGACGACCCCACGCTCCCGCTGGTACTGGGCAGCTCCGACATCGACTGGGACCACCCCGGCTCCTGGGACACGGACACGGCCGTCGCCGCGATCGTGGAGCTGTGCCGCAGCGGTCGTACGAACGTCCCCGTGTACGACATCTCGCTGAGCGCCCGCACCGGTGCGGAGGCCGTCGAGATCGGGCGGACCCCGCTGTTCATCGCGGAGGGCATCTTCGCCGCCGAGATCGTGAACCGCTGCCGTGAACTGGGCGTCCTCGCCGACGCGCTGTGCCTGAGCCGCGGCCCGGTGACGACGTTCCGGCGGCGCTTCCTGCGGGACCTGAAGGAGGGCCGCAAGTCGGTGCCGTTCCTGCTGCGTCGCGGCTGGCGCCTGATGCGCGCCGAGCGTTCCATCGTGGCCCGCCAGACGGCACTGGGCGCGTACGCCTGCGACCGGGACGAGGCGATGGGCCGGCTGGCGGCCGCGGCGGCGGGGCGCTCCTCGCAGACGCGGACGCCGGCCTGACCCGCAAGGGCGCACACAAAAGCGGGACTGGACGGACCCCCCGGCCCTCCAGTCCCGCTCCCTTTTCCCCGTGTCCCCCGTGCGCCCCCCGTGTGTCCCCCCCCCTTGTTACTGCTCCCCCGTGCCCCCCGGCCCTCAGGCGACGAGCTCGCCGAAGGCGTCCTCCTCGTCACGGCCGAAGCTGAGGACCTCGTCCTCGCGCAGCCGGCGGAGCGACCGCCAGATGCTGGACTTCACCGTGCCGACACTGATGTCGAGGATCTCCGAGATCTCCGGGTCCGTGCGGCCCTCGTAGTAGCGCAGGACCAGCATGGTGCGCTGGAGTTCGGGCAGCCGGGCCAGCGCCTGCCACAGGACCGCGCGCAGTTCGGTGCCGCGCATCGCGTCCGTGTCGCCGGGCGTCTCCGGCAGCTCCTCGGTCGGGTACTCGTTCAGCTTGCGGCGGCGCCACGCGCTGATGTGCAGGTTGGTCATGGTGCGGCGGAGGTATCCGCCGACGGCCGCCTTGTCACTGATCCGGTCCCACGCCTTGTACGTCGAGAACAGTGCGCTCTGCAGCAGGTCCTCGGCCTCGAAGCGGTCGCCGGTCAGGTGGTAGGCGGTTGCGTACAGGGAGGCGCGGCGCTCCTGGACGTAGGCGGTGAACTCCGCCTCCGACAGCGAACGACGCTCCCCCGTGTCCTCCCTGTACGCGGCTCCCCCGACAGTGCCCGTAGCGGCTGCCGCCGCGGGCTTGTTGCTCTCCCCCGTGAGCGCGTCAACCACCGTCATGTACGTGGTGTGCTGACGCCCGGTGCCGCGAGCGCACCCCCGCCCGCTCACGGCACCGGACTTCTCGGAACCCCGGCCCCCGTTCACGTCGTGGAGTCGCGTGACCACTGCCCTGGTGCTGATGCCGTGCAGCGTGTTCATCTCGCGCCCCCCGTCGTGGACTTCCGGTGTTCGGTCCTGCTTTCTTGCCTGTGCCGAGAAGCTTGCCGAGCCCACTTCATGGCCGTGTCCGCCGACTGTCACAGAGCTGTCACAGGGGTCGCCGTCCCGCGAGGCTGACAGGATCCGGACAGTCCGGTCACAGAGAGAGGCAGTACGGGCACGTAGCCGTACAGGTGTCGCTACTGCGGCCTGCCATGGGCCAGAATGAGCCCGTGCCTTCCCTGTTGCTGATCGAGGACGACGACGCCATCCGTACGGCCCTGGAGCTCTCACTGACGCGCCAGGGGCACCGTGTGGCGACCGCTGCGAGCGGTGAGGACGGTCTGAAGCTGTTGCGTGAGCAGCGGCCGGATCTGATCGTGCTGGACGTGATGCTGCCCGGCATCGACGGGTTCGAGGTGTGCCGGCGCATCCGGCGCACGGACCAGTTGCCGATCATTCTGCTGACCGCCCGTAGCGACGACATCGACGTGGTCGTCGGGCTGGAGTCCGGTGCCGACGACTATGTGGTCAAGCCCGTCCAGGGGCGGGTGCTCGACGCCCGGATCCGGGCGGTGCTGAGGCGCGGCGAGCGGGAGTCCAACGACGCGGCGGCGTTCGGCAGCCTGGTCATCGACCGTGCGGCGATGACGGTGACGAAGAACGGCCAGGACCTGCAGCTCACGCCGACCGAGCTGCGGCTGCTGTTGGAGCTGAGCCGGCGGCCGGGGCAGGCGCTGTCCCGGCAGCAGTTGCTGCGGCTGGTGTGGGAGCACGACTATCTCGGTGACTCGCGGCTCGTCGACGCGTGCGTGCAGCGGCTGCGCGCCAAGGTCGAGGACGTGCCGTCGTCGCCGACGCTGATCCGTACCGTGCGTGGCGTGGGCTACCGGCTGGACTCTCCTCAGTGACACAAGGCAAGCAGGGGGGCCGCGGCTGGTCCGCGGTACGCAGGGGAAATCTGTCACGGCTGCGCTTCACCAGCCTGCGGCTGCGGCTGGTCGTCGTCTTCGGGCTGGTCGCGCTGACCGCCGCCGTGTCCGCGTCCGGGATCGCCTACTGGCTCAACCGGGAGGCGGTGCTCACCCGTACCCAGGGCGCGGTGCTGCGGGACTTCGAGCAGGAGATGCAGAACCGCGCGGGCGCGCTGCCCGAGCACCCGTCGCAGGACGAGCTCCAGCACACCGCGGGGCAGATGGCCAACAGCAGCCAGCGCTTCAGCGTGCTGCTCGTCGCCCAGGACACCGGCGGCAAGACCGTCTACGGCAGTTCCGGCGGCCTGAACGGCTTCTCGCTGGAGGACGTTCCCCGGTCGCTGCGGACCGCCGTGACCCGGCAGCAGGACATCACCGACGGCAACAAGTCGCCGTACCACCTGTACTGGCAGCGGGTCGTCGACGACGGGACGCCCTACCTTCTCGCCGGTACGCGTGTGATAGGCGGCGGGCCGACCGGTTACATGCTGAAGTCGCTGGAGCCGGAGGCGAAGGACCTCAACTCGCTGGCCTGGTCGCTGGGGATCGCCACCGGGCTGGCCCTGATAGGCGCCGCGCTGCTCGCGCAGGCCGCCGCCACGACCGTACTGAAGCCGGTGCACCGGCTGGGGATCGCCGCGCGCAGGCTGGGCGAGGGCAAGCTGGACACCCGGCTGAGAGTGTCGGGGACGGACGAACTGGCCGATCTGTCGCGGACGTTCAACCTGGCGGCCGAGGCGCTGGAGAAACGGGTGGCGGACATGTCCGCCCGGGACGACGCCTCCCGCAGGTTCGTGGCGGACATGTCGCACGAGCTGCGGACGCCGCTCACCGCCATCACCGCCGTCACGGAGGTGCTGGAGGAGGAGCTGGACTCCGAGGCGGGCAGCATGGACCCGATGATCGAGCCCGCGGTGCGGCTGGTGGTGAGCGAGACGCGGCGGCTGAACGATCTCGTCGAGAACCTGATGGAGGTCACCCGCTTCGACGCGGGCACCGCCCGGCTGGTCCTCGACTATGTGGACATCGCCGACCAGATCACCGCCTGCATCGACGCCCGTGCCTGGCTGGACGCGGTGGAGCTGGACGCCGAGCGCGGCATCCACGTCCGGCTCGACCCGCGCCGTCTGGACGTGATCCTCGCCAACCTCATCGGCAACGCGCTCAAGCACGGCGGGTCGCCGGTGCGAGTGTCGGTACGGCTGGAGGACGAGTGGCTCGTGATCGCGGTGCGCGACCACGGGCCCGGCATCCCCGAGGACGTCCTGCCGCACGTCTTCGACCGGTTCTACAAGGCCAGCGCCTCCCGGCCGCGCTCCGAGGGCAGCGGCCTGGGGCTGTCCATCGCCCTGGAGAACGCCCACATCCACGGCGGCGAGATCACCGCCGCCAACTCCCCCGAGGGCGGCGCGGTGTTCACGCTGCGGCTGCCGCGGGACACCTCCGAGCTGGCGGAGCAGGGCGAGAAGAACGTCGAGAAGGACTCGGAGGACCCCTCGTGAAGGTGCGCCGCCTGCTCGCGCTTCCGCTGCTCGCCGGGCTGCTCACCGGGTGCGGGATAAGGGCCACGGAGGTTCCGACGGACTTCGGTGCGGCGCCCTCGCGGGTGCGCTGCTCGCTCACCGGTCCGGAGATCTCGACGCAGTCCTCGCGCGGGGTCCCCGTGCGGGTGTTCCTGCTGTGCGGTTCGTCGCTGGTGGCCGTCGACCGGGCCGTGCGTGTCCCGGACGGTACGGCGGACACGAAGCGGCGCGTGCTGGTGGCGCAGGGGCTGCTGGACCAGCTCGCCGAGACGCCGGCGCCCGCCGAGAAGGAGGCCGGGTACACGACGGACGTGCGCGGCGGCATGTCCGTGCGCGGGCCCGAGCCGGAGGACCCGGAGGACACGCTGCGGCTGAGCACCCCGCCCGGCGACCTCACCTCCTACGCCCTCGCGCAGATCGTCTGCACGTTCTCCGACTCGGCGGCCGCGGAGGGCGACGGCTCCGTCATCCTCGGCGGCCCCGCCGCCGACCCGCTGCGCCGCTACGAGTGCACCGACGAGGTCCGCTCCCGCCCGGGCACCAAGGAGCCTCCGTCTTCGCCACTCACCGACGGCTGAGGGCACTCTCGCGGCCCGGCCCGGCCCGGCCCGGTGCGGCCCGGCCCGGTGCGGCCCGGTGCGGCGCGGCCCGGTGCGGCCCAGCGCGGCCCGGTGCGGCCCAGCACCCAGGCGAGTGAGCCGAAGGGGCGCGCCGGTGTCGAGAGCCCGATCGCGCGGAGGCCCGAAGGGTCGAGCACGTTCGGGCTCTCGACACCGGCAAAAGGCGCCCCGGAGGTGAACCGAGCCACAAAAAGGAGTGCGCGGAACCGGAGGTGCCGGGCGGTGCGTCTAGGGGGTCGTGCAGCGTCAAGGCTCCATCGGCGGCAGCGCCGCGATCCGCATCCGTGTGACAGGGGGTGTCCTCCTGGTCGCACACCTCGTGTTCGTCGCCTGGTTGACGCTGCGGCCACTGGACGTCCCCTGGGTGATGCCCGCCAACCTGCATCCGTTCGCCGGGATCCGCGCCGATCTCGCGCTGGGCGGGCCCGAGGCGGCCCGGCGTATCGGTGAGGGGCTCGCGCTGCTCGCTCCGCTGGGCGTGCTGCTGCCGCTGGCGCACGGCAGGACCGCCGTCTCGCCGCTGTCGTCCCTGGTCCGTACGGTCACCGTGGGGGCGCTGCTGTCCCTGGGCATCGAGCTGTTGCAGACCGGGGTGCCGGGGCAGGTCGTGGACGTCGATTCGGTGCTGCTGAACACCGTGGGCGTGGCCCTCGCGCACCTCGCGATGGTTCCGGCGGGCCGCCTCTGGCTGCGCCGCAGGGTGGAGCGGCGCAAGCGAGCGGTGGTCCGGCAGGAGGACGCGGCTCAGGGTCGGACCCCGACGATTCCCAGGGTCGGAATCGCACCGTAGAGCGACGCTTCGTCCCCTTCGTCTGCGTACCGTGGAAGACAGATGAGGCAGCCGACCGGATGCTTCACAGGAGACTCTTCCGAAGGAGCCGCAGATGACCGCCCTTGCCCGCCCCACGGACGGCCGCATGATCGGCGGAGTGTGCGCAGCGCTGGCACGGCGCTTCGGCACCTCCGCGACGACGATGCGGGTGATATTCCTGGTGTCCTGCCTGCTGCCGGGCCCGCAGTTCCTGCTCTACCTCGCCCTGTGGATCCTGCTGCCCTCGGAGGACAAGGCAGCCCGCCAGGCCTGGTGAGTCCGCCGCGCATGAACGCCGTTGGGGCGCTTCCGGTACGTGACGGGAGCGCCCCAACGGCGTGTGCGGGTTCGTACGGCTCAGCCCAGCGGGATGCCGTTCACGAGGCCGTGCGCGGGCAGGCCCTGGAGAACCGGCAGGCCGCCGAGGAGCCCGGCAACCGGCTTGGTCGGGCCGTCGGCCAGGGCCGGCTGGGCGGCGGCCGTGCCCGTGCCGAGCGCCGTCTGCCCCTTGGTCAGCGCCTCACCGGCGCCCGGCAGCGCCTTGGAGGCGGTCTCCGTCGGCAGCGTCTTGGTGACACCGTCCAGGGCCTGGCCGGCGTCCGGGACGGCCGGGGCGGCGCTGGCGGCACCCGCACCGGCGGCGACGAAGGCGGCACCGAGGGCGGCGACACCGAGGGTCTTGGCAGCAGACTGCTTCATAAAAATGCGTCCTCGAATGGGATGACGGGGAACTGAGCGGTGACCGACCGTAAACACGCGACCGCACCCGCCGCAAACATCGAAATGCGGACGGATTGTGAATACGTCTCCGCATTTCGATCCCGCACTATCCGCCGATCACTCCTCCGATCCAACAGAACCGCTGGTGGAAGCAGTCTGCTGGAACAGCCATTCGGATTTCAGCTCCGCGTATCCGGGCTTGATCACGTCATTGATCATCGCGAGTCGTTCATCGAAAGGAATGAACGCTGATTTCATCGCATTGACGGAGAACCACTGGATGTCGTCGAGCGTGTAACCGAATGCATCGACAAGGTGCTCGAATTCCTGGCTCATACTCGTCCCTGACATCAGACGGTTGTCCGTGTTCACGGTCGCCCGGAAGTGGAGCCGGCGCAGCAGTCCGATGGGGTGCTCGGCGTACGAGGCCGCCGCCCCGGTCTGGAGGTTGGAGCTGGGGCACAGCTCCAGCGGGATGCGCTTGTCCCGGACGTAGCTGGCGAGCCGGCCGAGCTTCACCGAGCCGTCCTCGTGGACCTGGATGTCGTCGATGATCCGCACGCCGTGCCCGAGCCGGTCGGCGCCGCACCACTGCAGGGCCTGCCAGATGGAGGGCAGTCCGAAGGCCTCGCCGGCGTGGATGGTGAAGTGGTTGTTCTCGCGCTTGAGGTACTCGAAGGCGTCCAGGTGCCGGGTGGGCGGGTAGCCGGCCTCGGCGCCCGCGATGTCGAAGCCGACGACACCCAGGTCGCGGTAGCGGTTGGCGAGTTCGGCGATCTCCAGGGCGCGGGCGGCGTGCCGCATCGCGGTGAGCAGGGCGCCGACCCGGATGCGGTGGCCGTTCTCCCTGGCCCGCCGCTCACCCTCCCGGAAGCCCTCGTTGACGGCCTCGACGACCTCTTCGAGGCTCAGCCCGCCCTCCAGGTGCTGCTCGGGCGCGTAGCGCACCTCGGCGTAGACGACGCCGTCCGCGGCGAGGTCCTCGGCGCACTCGGCGGCGACCCGGACGAGCGCGTCCCGGGTCTGCATGACCCCGACCGTGTGCGAGAAGGTCTCCAGATACCGCTCCAGGGAGCCCGAGTCGGCGGCCTCGCGGAACCAGACGCCGAGCGCGTCGGGGTCGGCCTCGGGGAGCTGGGAGTACCCGGTCTCCCGGGCGAGGTCCACGATCGTGGCGGGGCGCAGCCCGCCGTCGAGGTGGTCGTGCAGCAGAACCTTGGGCGCCCGGCGGATCTGGTCCGAGCTCGGGGTGGTTCCCGTCCGGTCAGTCTGGCTCGTCATTTTCGCACTGTAACGCCTACGCGCGTAGATGGCTCGTTGTGCGAATCCGTCGATACGTAACGGTGACCGCGCGTACTAGTGGCGTACACCGGCGCTTCTGACACTGTTCTGTCATGGCACAGCAAGCGACGCCGGCCCGAACGGCCCGGCTGGGCAAGGCGATCGGGCCGGAGCCGACGACGGTGAGCGGCGTGGTGCTGCTGCTCCCCGGCGGCGATGAGGTCTCCGACCGCAGGCCGTCCCCGATGTTCGCGGCCGCGTCCGTGCGCGCGCTCGGGCGCCGCCTTTCCCTCCGGGGGCGGGAGGAGGGTCTGGCCACCCATGTCGTGCACTACCGCTACCGCGGATGGAACGGGAGCGAGGCGCATCTCGCGCGGGACGCGGCCTGGGGCGCGGACGAGGCCGTACGGCGTTATGGGGATGTGCCCGTCTGTCTTGTGGGCCTCGGGATGGGCGGGCGGGCCGCGCTGCACGCCGGTGGACACGATGCCGTCAACTCCGTGCTGGCGATTGCTCCCTGGCTGCCGGAGGAGGATGTGGCGGTGGCACCCGAACCGGTGAAGCAGTTGGTGGGGCGGCGGGTGTTGATCGTGCACGGCACGAACGACGAGCGCAGTGATCCGGAGTTGTCGTTTCGGCTGGCGGCGCGGGCGAAGAAGGCGAACCGGGAGGTGTGCCGGTTCGAGGTTCATTCCGACGGGCACGGGTTGCAGCAGTACCGGGATGAAGTGCACGCGCTCGCCGCGGACTTCGTGATGGGGGTGCTGTTCGGGCGTTCGTTCTCGAGGCCGGTCGAGGACGCGCTGGCCGCTCCGCCGCCGTTGGGGTTGCGGATGCCGTTGGCTTCCGGGTTCGGGAAGTCGTTGCGGCGGTAGCGCGGGGTGCCCTCTCAGGCGGGCAGGAGTTGGCCTCGTCTGGACAGCAGGAACGCCTTGAACGCCGCCACCGGGGGTGTGTCCGGTCGGCCCGCCAGCCAGGCCACGCCGATTTCCCGTACCGCTCGCTGGCCCGTGACCGTCAGTTCCACCACGCCGGGGCGGGGGACGGCGGGCGGAGGCAGGAGGGCGACTCCGAGACCCGCCGCCACGAGGCCGCGCAGTGTCTCCGCCTCCTCGCCCTCGAAGGCGATGCGCGGGGTGAAGCCGGCCTCCCGGCAGAGGTCGTCGGTGATGCGGCGCAGGCCGTAGCCGGGTTCGAGGGTGACGAAGGTTTCGTCGGACGCCTCGGCGAGGCGGATGCGTCGGCGGCCGGCGAGGCGGTGGTCGGCGGGGACCACCAGGCGGAGTTTCTGTTCGTCGAGGCGGCGTGCGACCAGGTCGGGGGCGTCGGGAACGGGCGAGGTGAGGCAGAGGTCGAGCTCGCCGGCGCGGAGGCGTTCGATCATGGCCTCGCCGTAGTTCTGGACGAGGCTGAAGCGGACGCCGGGGTGGTCGGCGCGGAAGTCGTGCAGGAGGCCGGGGACGGTTTCGGCGCCCATGGTGTGCAGGAAGCCGAAGGCGACCTTGCCGGTGGCGGGGTCGGCGTCCGCGCGGACCTCCTCGGCGGCGCGCTCGATCTCGGCGAGGGCGCGTTCGACGGAGGCGAGGAAGGTGTGGCCGGCGGGGGTCAGGGAGACCGTACGGCCGTGGCGGGCGAACAGGTCGACGCCCAGATCCTGTTCGAGGCGGACCATCGCGCGGGAGAGGGTGGACTGGGGGACGTTCATCTCCTGGGCGGCGCGCGTGACGTGCTCGGTGCGGGCGACCCCGGCGAAGTGGGCGAGGCGGGGAGCCAGCAACATGGTCATGTCTTCTGTGTCACTGCTTGGTGACAGTCGCTGCTGTGACCTCGGTTGATGCACCATGGGAACGATTATGCCGATTCCATGCATTGGACGGATGATCCGGTGCGTCCGTACCGTCGAAGCATGACTCCCGCCGATACCGGGGCGTCCACCGTCGTGGGCGCCACCGCTTCCGTTCCCGCCGTCACCGACTCCCGTATGGCCCCGGGCGGGCCCGGCTACCGCCGGATGAGTTTCGCGCTCTTCCTCGCGGGCGTCGCGACCTTCGCGCTGCTCTACTCCACCCAGGCCCTGCTGCCGTTGATCTCCGGCGAGTTCGGGGTCGCGGCGAGCGAGGCGAGCTGGACGGTGGCGGCCGCGACGGGCGGTCTGGCGGTGTTCGTGCTGCCGATGAGCGCGCTGTCGGAGCGGTTCGGGCGGCGTGCGGTCATGACGGCGTCGCTCGCGGTCGCGGTGAGTATCGGACTGCTGGTTCCCTTCGCTCCCTCGCTGGGCGTCCTGGTCGTGCTGCGGGCGCTGCAGGGCGCCGCGCTGGCCGGTCTGCCGGCCTCGGCGACCGCCTACCTCGCCGAGGAGGTCCGGCCGAAGGCCCTGATCACGGCGATCGGCCTGTTCGTCGCGGGCAACAGCGTCGGCGGCATGAGCGGCCGGGTCATCACCGGGTGGGTCGCGCAGGAGTGGGGCTGGCGGGTCGCCGTCGGCGTGATCGGCGCCCTCGCGGTGGCGTGCGCGGTGGCCTTCCGGCTGCTGCTTCCCGCCCCGAAGCACTTCGCGCCGGGCTCGCTGCGGCCCCGCGTCCTGGCCCGTACGGTCCGCGACCACCTGTCCAACCCGCTGCTGCGCCGCCTGTACGCGATCGGCGCGCTCTTCATGACGGTCTTCGGCGGTGTGTACACGGTCATCGGCTACCGCCTGACGGAGGCCCCGTTCTCCCTGCCGCAGGGCATCGTCGGCTCGATCTTCCTGGTGTACCTGGTGGGCACGTTGTCGGCGTCGACCGCGGGCCGGCTGGTGGGCCGGTTCGGCCGCCGGGGCGCCCTGTACCTGGGGGGCGGCACGACGGCTACGGGCCTGCTGCTCTCCCTGGCCGACTCCCTGCCGCTGGTGCTGCTGGGCCTGGTCCTCATCACGGCGGGCTTCTTCGCGGGCCACGCGGTGGCGTCCTCGGCGGTCAGCAAGACGGCCACGACCGGCCGCGCGCAGGCCTCCGCGCTCTACCAGTCGGCGTACTACATCGGCTCCAGCGCGGGCAGCTCGGTCGGCGCGATCGCCTTCCACGCGGGCGGCTGGGCCGGAACGGTCGGCGTCGGTGTGCTGGCGATCCTCGGAGTCGTGACGATCACCGTCTTCGGGTCGCGGGCGGCCCGGGTGGAGCGACGTCGGCAGCTGCTGGCTGCCTGATTCCTTCCCTCTGCGGGTACCTTCCCCCTGCTCGGGGCCGGTTGTCAGTGGGCGCGGATAGCGTCCACGGGTCAACTGGGCCGAGCAGGGGGTTTGTTCATGGAGTTCCGGGTCGAGCGCGGGGTCCTCGCCGAGGCGGTCGGATGGGCGGCACGCGCGCTGCCCGCCCGTACGCCCGTGCCGGTGCTGGGCGGACTGCTGCTGGAGGCGACGGCGGGCCGGCTGAGCGTCTCGGGGTTCGACTTCGAGACGGCGGCGCGCATCGACACCGACGCGGAGGTCGCGGCGGACGGTGCGGTGCTCGTGCTGGGGCGCAGACTGCTGGACATCTGCAAGGTGCTGCCGGACGGGCCGGTGAGCTGCGCCCTGGAGGGCACGCGGTTCACGGTGGAGGCGGGCGGCACGCGGTTCGGCCTGTCGACGCTGCCCCGCGAGGAGTACCCGACACCGCCGCTGCCGCCCGAGGTGTACGGCTCCGTGGACGCCGCCGCCTTCGCGGCCGCCGTCGGCCAGGTCGCCGTGGCGGCGGGCCGCGACGACACGCTTCCCGTGCTCACCGGGGTCCAGCTGCGGCTGGCCGGGGACACGATGACGCTGGCCGCCTCGGACCGCTACCGGTACGCGGTACGGCGGCTGGAGTGGAAGCCGGAGGCGAGGGCGGCCGAGGGCGAGGTGGAGGCGCTGCTGCCCGCGCGCCGGCTGCTCGACGTCGCCCGGTCACTGGCCCGGTGCGGTGACGTACGGATCGGGCTGGACGCCACGGCGGGCGGTGGTCTGGCCGGGTTCGAGGGCGGCGGGATGCGGAGTGTCGTACGGCAGCTGGACGGGCGGCTGCCCGCGTACGGGTCGCTGTTCGACACGGCGGGGGCGGCGGTCACCGAGGTGGGGTGCGAGGAGCTGCGGGAGGCGGTGCGGCGGGTCGCGGTGGTGGCGGAGGCGAACAGCCCCGTGCGGCTGGACTTCTCGGGCGGGCCCGGCCCGGGGTCCGTGCTGCTGCGCGCCGGGTACGGCGACGACGTGGCGGCACAGCGGCTGCCGGCCTCGCTGAGCGGCGCCGAGGAGGTCACGGTGGCGTTCAACCCGGCGTACCTGCTGGACGCGCTGAACTCCTTCGAGGCGCCCCGGGTGCGGCTCGCGCTGCTGGGGGCGGGGCAGCGGGCGCTGCTGGAGACGGTCACGGCGGACGGGGTCGCGGACGGGTCTCAGCGGCATCTGCTCATGTCCGTACGACAACTGGTCTGAGCTGGGCTTTCGTGCGCTCCGGGGGCCATTGTCAGTGGGGTGCGGTAGCTTCCGAAGTACTGGGCGCACAGGCGCGTGACAGAACGGCCACAGGGGTGGGTGGACGACGATGAGCAACGGCACGGCGACGACAGACATCGATCTCCAACTGGAGAAACACCGGGTCGAACTGACCGGGTACTGCTACCGCATGCTGGGTTCCTCCTTCGAGGCCGAGGACGCGGTGCAGGACACCATGGTCCGCGCCTGGCGGAACTACGAGAAGTTCGAGGGCCGCTCCAGCCTGCGCTCGTGGCTCTACCGCATCGCGACGAACGTGTGCCTGGACATGCTGACGGCGGGCAACAGGCGCGCCCGGCCGATGGACCTCAGCGAGTCCACCCCGCTCGCCCAGGCAGCCCTCTCCCCCCGGCCCGACCACACCTGGCTGGAACCGATGCCGGACACCCGGGTGCTGCCCACCGTGGAGGACCCGGCGGATGCGGCCGTGGCCAAGGAGTCGGTCCGCCTGGCCTTCATGGCGGCGCTCCAGCAGCTGCCGCCGAAACAGCGCGCCGTGCTGATCCTGCGTGAGGTGCTGGCCTGGAAGGCGAGCGAGGTCGCCGAGCTGCTCGACACCTCGGTCGCGTCGGTCAACAGCGCGTTGCAGCGGGCCCGAGCGACCCTCGCCGATCGGGACGCCCAGAGCCCCGAGGGCTCCGTCTCGGACCCCCTGGACGACGAACAGCAGAAGCTCCTCGAGCGCTACGTGGCGGCCTTCGAGGGCTACGACATGACGGCCCTGACCGCCCTCCTCCACGAGGACGCCATCATGACGATGCCGCCGTTCGACCTCTGGCTGCGCGGCCCCGGCGACATCACCGGCTTCATGACCACCCTCGGCTCCGCCTGCGAGAACTCCCACCTGCTGCCGGTCCAGGTCAACGGCCTCCCGGGCTTCGCCCAGTACAAGCCCGACGAGGAAAAGGGCGGCCACACGGCCTGGGCCGTCCAGGTCCTGGAACTCTCAGACGGCCGCATCACCGGGTTCCACTGCTTCCTCGACACCCAGCGCTGGTTCCCCCTCTTCGACCTCCCCCTCCACCTCGAACCGAAGCCCGACCAGGTCGAGCAGAGCGTGTAGCCCCGGATCGGGGTCGCGGAGCCGTATCCGTCCCCCCGCCCGGCGCGCGCCGAGCTGAAGCCGAGCGAGCAGCTCGACGATCCCAAGACCTGGTGGCCCGAGCCCTCCCACATCACATACGACGACCCCGGCACCCGTGGCCGCGATCAACGCCCTCACACCGTCACAGACCCGCGTCACCTCCTCCCGGGTGACGGGGCCGGCGAGTACGAGTACGGGCGGTGTCGTGGCATCCACGATCGGTAGACCGGGCGGGGGGCCACAACTCATCGGGGCGGGGTGAGCCCCACGGGGTCGGGAACTCGCTGGTGTCCAGGTTGAACCCGAACGGCTGGGGCAACGCGATCGTGTCGCCGAACTTGCCGGCGCTCAGCACCCGGTAGACGTCGCGCTGGGGTTCGCCGTACAGCGTGACCGTGGGACCACCGGGACGAGGTCATCCCACTCTTGGCCGCCGGCCGTCGAGTGGTCGACGGTGAGTGCGCTCACGTCGGTCTCCTATCGGTGCGTCACCGATCCCAGCATGCCGAACGGGACCGGCGTGGGTCCACCGATCCCGTTCACCCGAATGGGAAAGCTCCAGGTCAGGCTATACGTTCCAGTACCACCGGAGAGGCGGTGAACTCCGTCCCGGCCGCACCGATGTCGTACGAGCCCTGCACCGCCTGGAGTGCGTACTCGAAGCGCTCCGGGGTGTCCGTGTGGAGGGTCAGGAGGGGCTGGCCCTCCGTGACCGTGTCGCCGGGCTTGGCGTGCAGCTCGACGCCGGCGCCTGCCTGCACCAGGTCCTCCTTGCGTGCGCGGCCCGCGCCCAGGCGCCAGGCGGCGATGCCGATGTCGTAGGCGTCGAGGCGGGTGAGGACGCCGGAGGCCGAGGCCTTCACCACGTGCTGCTCGCGAGAGGTCGGCAGGGGCGCGTCCGGGTCGCCACCCTGCGCGGCGATCATGCGGCGCCAGACGTCCATCGCGGAGCCGTCGGACAGGGCCTTCGCCGGGTCCGCGTCCTTCACTCCCGCCGCGTCCAGCATCTCGCGGGCGAGGGCGATCGTCAGCTCGACCACGTCCGCCGGGCCGCCGCCCGCCAGGACCTCGACCGACTCGCGGACCTCAAGGGCGTTGCCCGCCGTCAGGCCGAGGGGGGTGGACATGTCCGTCAGCAGCGCGACCGTCTTCACGCCGTGGTCCGTGCCCAGGCCCACCATCGTGGAGGCCAGCTCGCGCGCGTCGTCCAGGGTCTTCATGAAGGCGCCCGTGCCGACCTTCACGTCCAGGACCAGGGAGCCCGTTCCCTCGGCGATCTTCTTCGACATGATCGAGGAAGCGATCAGAGGGATGGCCTCGACCGTGCCGGTGACGTCACGGAGCGCGTACAGCTTCTTGTCCGCGGGGGCGAGGCCGTCGCCCGCCGCGCAGATCACCGCGCCGGTGGTGTCCAGGACGTGCAGCATCTCCTCGTTGGAGAGCTGGGGACGCCAGCCCGGGATCGACTCCAGCTTGTCCAGCGTGCCGCCCGTGTGGCCGAGGCCGCGGCCCGAGAGCTGCGGGACCGCCGCGCCGCAGGCCGCCACCAGCGGGGCCAGGGGCAGCGTGATCTTGTCGCCGACGCCACCCGTGGAGTGCTTGTCGGCGGTCGGGCGGGACAGTGACGAGAAGTCCATGCGCTCGCCCGAGGCGATCATCGCGGCCGTCCAGCGGGCGATCTCGCGACGGTTCATGCCGTTGAGCAGGATGGCCATCGCAAGCGCCGACATCTGCTCGTCGGCGACCTCGCCGCGCGTGTACGCGTCGATGACCCAGTCGATCTGCTCGTCGCTGAGCTCACCGCGGTCCCGCTTGGTGCGGATGACGGAGATGGCGTCCATGGCCATGGCTTTCCTTCCGAACGTTCAGAAAAATGCGCGACCCCCCTGAGTGCTTCAGAGGGGCCGCACGGGAGTCACTTGCTGAGATGGCCCGGCCCGAAGGCCTGGGGCAGCATCTCCGACAGCGGCAGGATTCCCGCCGGGGTCTCCAGGAGCAGACCCGGGCCGCCGAACTCGTACAGCAGCTGGCGGCAGCGGCCGCACGGGACGAGGACCTCGCCCTCGCCGTCCACGCAGGTGAAGTGCGTGAGCCGGCCGCCGCCGGTGTTCTGCAGCTCCGAGACCAGCCCGCACTCGGCGCACAGGCCGAGGCCGTACGAGGCGTTCTCGACGTTGCAGCCGGACACGGTCCGCCCGTCGTCGACGAGGGCCGCCACACCGACCGGGTAGCCGGAGTACGGGGCGTACGCCCGGGACATGGCGTCCCGGGCCACCGCGCGCAGCTTCTCCCAGTCGACCGTGGCGGCGGCGGGGGTCACTTGCCCTGCCCCTTCCGGTACGGCATGCCGTCCGCCTTCGGCATGCGCAGCCGTTGGGCGGAGAGGGAGAGCACCAGGAGGGTGACGACGTACGGGGCCGCGGAGACGACCTGGCGCGGGACCTCGTCCACACTGACGTACCAGAGGAACATCACTGCCGAGATCACGAGGGTGACCACGGCGCTGACGGCCTTCTTCTTCCAGGCCAGGTACGCCGCCCCGAACACCAGCAGGATCGCGATGAGCAGGATCAGCGCGTGCACGTTGGTCGTGCCGCCACGCAGGTTGAGGCTGTCGGTGTAGCCGAACAGGCCCGCGCCCAGCGCCAGTCCGCCCGGCATCCAGTTGCCGAAGATCATCGCGGCGAGACCGATGTAGCCACGGCCGGCGGTCTGGCCGTCCAGGTACACGTTGGACGCGACGATCGACAGGAAGGCTCCGCCGAGACCGGCGAAACCGCCCGAGATGATCACGGCGATGTACTTGTACTTGTAGACGTTCACACCGAGGGACTCGGCCGCGATCGGGTTCTCGCCGCAGGAGCGCAGGCGCAGGCCGAAGGCGGTGCGCCACAGCACGTACCACGTGGTGGGTACGAGGGCGACGGCGACGACCGTCAGCGGCGACAGGTTGGTGACCAGACCGCCGATCAGGCCCGCGATGTCGGAGATCAGGAACCAGTGCTTCTCGTTGAGCGTGTCCAGCCAGCTGGTCAGGCCCGGGATGTCGAAGGTGCCGAGCGAGTCGATCGGCGGGGACTGCTTGGAGGAGCCCTGCGGGGCGTTCTCGAAGGTGAACTTCGACAGGTAGCGGGTGGTGCCGAGGGCCAGGATGTTCAGCGCCACACCGGAGACGATGTGGTTGACGTTGAACGTCACCGTGGCGATGGCGTGCAGGACGGCGCCGAGGGCACCGCCGACGATGCCGAAGACGACACCGGTCCACGGGCCCCACTGGTAGCCGGCCCAGGCGCCGAACCAGGTGCCGAGGATCATCATGCCCTCGAGGCCGATGTTGACGACGCCCGAGCGCTCGGCCCACAGACCGCCGAGGCCCGCGAGGCCGATCGGCACGGCCAGGCGCAGCGCGGTGGACATCTGGCCGGTGGAGGTGATGCCGTCCGCGCCACTGATCAGGCGGACGACCGAGGTGAGGACCAGCACGCCCGCGATGACCAGCAGGAGTACCGGGAGAGACATGCGGCGGCCCTTGCCGGGCTGCTTCGCCTTCGGCTTGGCGACGGTCGCGGTGCTCATCAGGCCGACACCTCCTTCTTCTGGGTGTTCCGGGCGGCCGCGGCGAGCTCGGCGCCGACCCGCTTCTGCTGGCGGCGCAGACCCCACTGGCGTACGGCCTCGTAGGAGATGACGACCGCGAAGACGATCAGGCCCTGCATGATCGTGGCGATCTCCTTCTCGTACGCCACCGGGGTCGCGTAGTCGAGGGCGGGAGATGCCTTGTCGAGGAAGGCCCACAGGAGGGCCGCGAGGGCGATGCCGCCCGGGTTGTTGCGGCCGAGCAGGGCGATGCCGATGGCGGTGAAGCCGAGGCCCGCGGGGAAGCTCAGGCTGTAGGTGTGGGCGTCGCCCAGCAGCAGGGGCAGGCCGGAGATGCCGGCGACCGCGCCGGAGATCAGCATGGCGGTGAGTACCATGCGCTTGGCGCTGACGCCGGAGGCCGCGGCGGCCGTCTCCGACTCGCCGGTGGCGCGCAGGTCGAAGCCGAAGCGGGTGCGGTTGAGGACGAGCCAGTAGCCGATGCCCAGGGCGATGGCGAGGAAGACCAGGCCGTAGATCTCGCCGACGTCGGCGCCCAGGTTGATGCCGGGCACCCAGCCGGACTCCTTCATCTCACCGGTCGTGACGTTGTCGCCGACCAGGACGCCGAAGTTCTCACGGAGGGTGAGGTAGCCGATGAGGCTGGTGGCGATCGCGTTGAGCATGATCGTCGCCACGACCTCGCTGACGCCCCGGGTCACCTTCAGCACGCCCGCGATGCCCGCCCAGAACGCGCCGGTGAGCGCGCCCACGAGCAGCAGCAGGGGGACCTGGAGGAAGGACGGCAGCGCCACGTGCGCCCCGACCACCGCGGTCATCATGGCGCCGAGGCGGTACTGGCCGTCGACGCCGATGTTGAACAGGTTCATGCGGAAGCCGAGGGCGACACCCAGTGCGGCGATGTAGTACAGCGACGCCTGGTTGATGATCAGCACCTGCACGTCGGAGTAACCGACCTGCTCGATCATCAGCCGGTACGGCTCGAACGGGTTCTTGCCGGACGCGACCAGCACGACCGACGTCAGCAGGATCGCCGCGACGAGCGCGATGACCGGGCCGGCCACCGCGATGAGCACGCGATCCTTGTCGAACTTCTTCATCGGGCCTCGTCCTCCGGGCCGGCAGCTTCCTCAGGGGTTTCCGCGTGTTCCAGGTGACCGGAGGCGGCACCGGTCATGGCCGAGCCGAGTTCCTCCGGGGTGATGGTGGCCGGGTCGGCGTCCGCGACCAGCCTGCCGTTGTAGATCACGCGGAGGGTGTCCGACAGGCCGATGAGCTCGTCCAGGTCGGCCGAGATCAGCAGGACTGCCAGGCCCTCGCGGCGGGCCTCGCGGATGCGGTCCCAGATCTGGGCCTGCGCGCCGACGTCCACACCGCGGGTGGGGTGGGCGGCGATCAGGAACTTCGGGTTGTGGCTCATCTCGCGGCCGACGATCAGCTTCTGCTGGTTGCCGCCGGAGAGGGAGGCGGCGGTGACGTCGATGCCGGGGGTGCGGACGTCGTACTCCTCGACGATCCGGCGGGTGTCGGCCTGGGCGCCCTTGGGGTTGAGCCAGAAGCCCTTGGCGTTGGGGGCCTCGGTGACGTGGCCGAGGATGCGGTTCTCCCAGAGCGGGGCCTCCAGGAGCAGGCCCTGGCGGTGGCGGTCCTCGGGGATGTAGCCGACGCCCTGCTCGCGGCGCTTGCGGGTGGGCCAGGGGGTGATGTCCTCGCCGAGGAAGTGGATAGTGCCGGAGTGGGCGTGCTTGGTGCCGATCAGCGCGTCGATCAGCTCGGTCTGGCCGTTGCCCTCGACACCGGCGATGCCCATGACCTCACCGGCGTGGATGGTGAAGGTGACGTCGTCGAGGACGCGCTTGACGTCGCCGCCGCCCGCGAACTCGGTGAGCCCCTCGCCCGCGGGCTCCTCCTCCCAGCCGACGGAGGCGCCGCCGCCGGCGTAGACGGTGAGGTTCTCGACCTGGACGACGGCCTTGTCGGTGACCGTGGACTCGGCGGTCTCCGGGGTGGGCAGCTCGCTGCCGACCATCATCTCGGCGAGCTGGCGCGGGGTGGTCTCGGAGGGGACCGCGGACCCGACCGTCGTACCGCGCCGGATGACGGTGATCTCGTCGGCGACCGACAGCACCTCGCCCAGCTTGTGCGAGATGAAGATGACGGAGAGGCCCTCGGACTTCAGTTCGCGCAGGTTCTCGAAGAGGGCGTCGACCTCCTGCGGGACGAGGACGGCGGTCGGCTCGTCGAGGATCAGGGTGGTGGCGCCGCGGAACAGCACCTTGAGGATCTCGACGCGCTGGCGGTCGGCGACACCGAGGTCCTCGACGAGGGCGTCGGGGCGGACGCCGAGGCCGTAGCGGTCGGAGATCTCCTTGATCTTCTTGCGGGCGCCGCCTGCGATGCCGTGCAGCTTCTCGCTGCCCAGGACCACGTTCTCCAGCACGGTCAGGTTGTCGGCCAGCATGAAGTGCTGGTGGACCATGCCGATGCCGCGGGCGATGGCGTCGGCGGGCGAGGAGAAGGAGACCTGGTTCCCCGCGACGGCGATGGTGCCCTCGTCCGGCTTCTGCATGCCGTAGAGGATCTTCATCAGCGTCGACTTGCCTGCGCCGTTCTCGCCGACGAGGGCGTGCACGGTGCCTTTTCGGACCGTCAGGTGAATGTCGTGGTTGGCGACGACACCCGGGAATCGTTTGGTGATCCCCGCCAACTCGACCGCGATCGTCGACTGTGCGGTGAGCGGAGGGCTGCTGGACGCGTCGATGGCGCACTCTCCTTGGGAAAGGGGCCACTCTACGCGCGTAGCGCCCCTGCTTTAAATAGTGCCCGGCCCTGACCGGTTCCGTTCAGGTACCCGATCCGTTCCGAGCATTCTGCCGCGCGAACGGGGCGCGGGAGAGGCATACCCCGCGCCCGGTTCCGTGGTCGTAACGCTGCCATTACAGCGCTTCCCCGGCCAAGAGCTGTGACCGGGTCACAACTCGAGGGTCAGGAGGTCTTCACCTTGATGGTGCCGCTCTTGATGCCTTCCTCGGCCTTCTTCACCGCGTCCTGGATCGCCTTGTTGTCGGCGAAGGCCGGGTTGGAGTCGGCCAGGCTCACACCGCCGTTGGTGAGGCTGCCGCGGATCACGCCGGTCTGGGGCTTCTTGTCGTGGACCGACTTGGCGAGCTCGTAGACCGCGCCCTCGACGTTCTTCATGGCCGAGGTGAGGATCGAGTCCTTGTACTTGGCCAGCGCGGCCTGCTTGTACTGGTCCGAGTCGACGCCGACCGCCCAGATCTTGTGCGCGTTGGCGGCCTTGATGACACCCTGGCCGGAGAGACCGGCGGCGGCGTAGACGACGTCCGCACCGGCGTCTATCTGACCCTCGGCGGCGTTCTCACCCTTGTCGGGGCTGGCGAAGCCGCCCTCGGCGGCGGTCTCGGTCAGGTACTGCGACTTGACCTTGACGCCCTTCTTGGTGTCCTCGACGCCCTGCTTGAAGCCGGCCTCGAACTTGTGGATCAGCGGGACGTCGACACCGCCGACGAAGCCCACGGTGTTGGTCTTGGTGGCCTTGGCGGCCGCGACACCGGCGAGGTAGGAGGCCTGCTCCTCGTGGAAGACGAGGTCGGCGACGTTGTCGGCCTTGATCTGCTCGTCGTCGACGATGCCGAAGGTGATCTTCGGGTACTTGGCGGCGACCTCCTTGACGGCCGGCGCGTAGGCGAAGCCGACCCCGATCACCGGGTTGTAGCCGGACTTGGCGAGCTGCTCCAGGCGCTGCACCTTGTCCGCGTCCGACTCGCCGTCCTGCGGCTCGACAGCGGTGCTCTTGTAGCCGAACTCCTTGTCGGCCTTGTCCAGGCCGGCCGTGGCGGCGTCGTTGAAGGACTGGTCGCCCTTGCCGCCGACGTCGTACGCAAGGGCCAGGCCCTTGTCGCCGCCACCCTTGGAGGACGAGTTGGACGACGAGGTGGACGAGCTTCCACAGGCGGAAACGGTGACAGCGAGGGCCGCGGTTGCGACACTTGCAGCGGCAATTCGGGACACCCGGCGCATGGAACGAGACTCCTTTGTGCAAGCGCCCGTACCAGGCGCTGGTTCCGCCGCAGCGTAACGCGCGTAGATTCAACATGAAACCCGGCTGTCCACAGTGTTATCCGACCGTTTTGAACGGATCGCCACCCCTCCACCGGGCACCCCACGCCACCTGCACCGACTTCGGAGCGCTACCCCGCTCATACGCGCCGCAGGGGGAAATTCGGCCACGGAAGCGGGTTCGTCGCCCTGGCGAGCGAGGGGATCCCGTGCCCGGGGACGCCGGGGCGGGGGGCTCGGCGGCTCGCATTCCCCTCCGGGGCGGGAGCGGGCCTTGGCTCGTAGGCACCGGAGCGGGGCAAGGCCATCACGGGAGAGCGCGAGTTGACTGTGCCGGGGTCGTTGCGGCGGCTCACACCGGCCAAGCCCCACCGCCCCCAGAAGAGTCGCCCCCTCACGGCGCCGCCCGCATCGGCACGGAGAAGCCCCCGGGGCCTGTGCGGCGCCGGGGGCCCGTCTCGCCGGTGGGTTACTTCGTGTTGACCGTGATCTTGCCGGCGACGATGTCCTGCTTGGCCTTGTCGACGGCGGCGACGACGTCCTTCATGGCCTGGTACTTCGGGTTGGAGTCGGCGAAGCCCACGCCGTTGTTGGAGAGGCTGCCGCGGACGACGCCGGTGAGGGGCTTGCCCTGGTGGACGGACTTGACCAGGTCGTAGACCGCGCCGCCGACGTTCTTCAGGGCGGAGCCCAGGATGTAGTCCTTGTACGCGGCCAGCGCGCTCTGCGTGTACTGGTCGGAGTCGACGCCGATGGCCCACACCTTCTTGCCGGCGGCCTCGGAGATCACGCCCTGACCGGACAGGCCCGCCGCGTGGTAGAGCACGTCGGCGCCCGCCTCGATCTGACCGCTCGCCGCGTCCTTGCCCTTGTCGGGGCTGGAGAAGCCACCCTCCTGGGCGGTCTCCGTCAGGTACTGCGACTCGATCTTGATGTTCGGGTTGACCGACTTGGCGCCCTGGACGTACCCGGCCTCGAACTTGTGGATCAGCGGGATGTCGACGCCGCCGATGAAGCCGATGTGGTTCTTCTTGGTGGCCTTGGCGGCGGCGACACCGGCGAGGTAGGAGGCCTGCTCCTCGTGGAAGACCATGTCGGCGACGTTCTTCGCCTTGGCGGTCTCGTCGTCGATGACCCCGAAGGTGGTGTTCGGGAACTTGGCGGCGACCTCCTTGACGGCCGGTCCGTAGACGAAGCCGACGCCTATCACCGGGTTGTAGCCGGCCTGGGCGAGCTGGGTGAGGCGCTGGACCTTGTCGGCGTTGGACTCGCCGTCCTGCGGCTCGACGTCCCGGCCGCCGATCTTGAACTCCTTCTCGGCCTTCTGGAAGCCGGCGTAGGCGGCGTCGTTGAACGACTGGTCGCCCTTGCCGCCGATGTCGTACGCGAGGCCGATGCCCTTGCCGGAGTACGAGCCGGACGACGTGTCGCTGCTCTTCGAGCCCGAGCTGGACTCGCCGCAGCCGGCGGCCGCGCATGCGACGACCGCGACGGTCACCGCTGCTTGGGAGAACCTGTTCCTCCGAGAGATCAGACGCACAACAAGCACCCCTTTGTCCCCACGGCACCGTCACCGGCCCGCTTCCCCAATTTGTGCCGCCTCAGCCTCAGGTGGCGATTGCCGCGAACGGTAACGCGCGTAGAAGGACAGGGGAACGGGGTTCTCCGGGGCCGTTATCGATTCGTGGCGCCAGCGAGTTACAAGCTTTTACCAGCGGTTACGCCCCCGTGACACAGACGGACGAAGGGGTGCCAAACAGACACCCCTTCCGCCTACGCCGTTCGGTTCGCCGCGTCCAGCAGAACGGCCGCCGTGAAGAGCTCGACACCCACCTTGATGGCCGCCTCGTCGACGTCGAAGTCGCCCTGGTGCAGATCGCGCACGGTGCGCTCCCCCGGTGGCCGGACGCCCAGCCGGGCCATGGCCCCGGGCACCTGCTCCAGGTACCAGGAGAAGTCCTCACCGCCGAGGCTCTGCTCGGTGCTCTCGACGGACTCCTCCCCGCGCCGCGCGACCTGGGCGTCCCGCAGCAGGTCGGTCACGGCCGCGTCGTTGACGACGGGCGGGACACCGCGGACGTAGTTGATCTCGGACTTGGCGCCGTGCAGGTTGGCGACCTCGTCGATGGCGGCGACCACCATGTCGGGCGCCTGCCGCCAGGCGTCGATGTCCAGGCACCGCACGGTCCCGGAGAGCTCGGCGTGCTGCGGGATCACGTTGGGGGCGTGACCGGACTCGATCCGCCCCCAGGTCACAGCGAGCCCCGCGCGCGTGTCGACACGGCGGCCGACGAGCGCGGGCACATCGGTGACGACGCGGGCGACAGCGGTGACGAGGTCGGTGGTGAGGTGCGGTCGCGCGGTGTGGCCGCCGGGCCCGTCGAGGGCGATCTCCAGCCGGTCGCAGGCGGAGGTGATGGCCCCGTTGCGCAGCCCGACCTTGCCGGCGTCGACGCGCGGGTCGCAGTGCACGGCGATCATGCGCCCGACCCCTTCGAGCACCCCGCAGTCGATGGCGTCGGCGGCCCCGCCGGGCAGCACCTCCTCGGCCGGTTGGAAGACCAGCCGCACCGGCCGGGGCAGCCGGCCCTGCCGGTGCAGCTCGGCGAGGACCAGGCCGGCCCCGAGGACGACGGTGGTGTGCACGTCGTGTCCGCAGGCGTGCGCGCGGTCGGGCACGGTGGAGCGGTACGGGCACTCGGCCTTGACGTCCGGGATGGGCAGGGCGTCGATGTCGGCCCGCAGGGCGATCATGGGAGCCCCGTCGACCCGGCCTCCGTCGGGTACGCCGATGTCACAGACGAGTCCCGTCCCGACGGCGAGTACGCGCGGCTTGAGCCCGGCCTTCTCCAGCCGGGCCTTGATCGCGGCGGTCGTACGGAACTCCTGGTTGCCGAGTTCGGGGTGCATGTGCAGGTCGCGCCGGAACGCGACGAGTTCGGCGCCAAGCGCCTCGGGGAGCACGCCGGGGAGGGCCGCGAGGGGCGCTTCCCCGGCCGAATCGGCCTCGGACTCTGAGGACATCAATTGCGTCACCCTTTGAAGGGTAGGACGCCGAAGCCGCCAACTGAGGCGATCAACAAAATTTCAACCCCTTCGGGGAAGAGAAATTGACGGCTCGACGCATGGGAACCAGGGGTGATGGGTAAACTCCGTGATTTTCGGCACGTCGACCGGATCATGCGGAGCCAGTCCACTCCATTCACGGATACCACGCCCCGTGCACATCACGCCGATCTGTCCAATACGCGGGATCGGCGCCCGCGGTCCGGGACGGAGTGCGCCGGCGCGGCGCTCTACCCCTGCCCCTCCCCCGCCCGCAGCTTCGCCGCCCGCTCGCGCGGGTCGTAGTCGGGGCCGACGCCCTCGATGAGGAGGACGTCTCCCTCGATGTGGTCGGTGCGCAGGCGCAGGATGTCCTGGTAGGCGGGTGACTCGTACCAGGCACGGGCCTCGGCCAGGCCGGGGAACTCGATGAGCACCATGCTGCCGGGCCAGGTTCCCTCGATCACCTCGGCGGGCGGTCCGTGGATGACGAAGCGGCCCCGGAAGGGGTCGAGGGTGGCCTGGATGCGCTCCAGGTACTCGAGGATGTCGGGGTGGGGGCGGCGGCTGCGCAGGTGGGCGAAGCCGTAGGCGGGCGCGGTGGACACGGTGGCTCCTTCGGTCGCTCGTTCGGTCGCGTCCCGGCGGGGGACGCTGCTCCGAACGTAGGCGTGACCGCCGGCCCGCGGCGATTACCCCGGAGGTAACCCGACGGCCCTACACCGCCCTCACCATGGACAGCCGGTGCACGTCCCGTGCCGTCCCCGTCACCCCGGACAGGAAGCCCTGGGCCCTCGGGGAGGCGTTCTCCGTCAGCCAGGCGGGGTCGATGTCGCAGACCGCGACCTTGACGTCGGTGCCGGCCAGGGCGAGCGGCAGGGTGTGCACGACCGTCGAGGGAAAGCTCAGGATCGTTCGGCCGATCGGGCCACGGCGGGCTATCAGCTCCAGCGGCAGGTCGGGGCGGACGATCTCCAGACCCGTCTCGGCCGCCAGCCGGTGCAGCTTCTCCGCGCTCTCCCTGCGGTGCGCGAAGTAGCGCGTCGCGCCGTGGGCGCCGGCCAGCGCCTTGACGGCCTCCAGGTACCGGTCCCCGTCCACCACGCCGGTCTCCACCAGCGACGTGCCCACCATGTCGGCGCCCTTGGTGATGCGGGGCGGGCCGAAGCGGGCGCGGGTCCAGGCGAAGTCGTTGGCGGTGAGCGTGACGCCCCGGGGTGTCTCCTCGATCGGCATCGACGAGAAGACCTCGACGCTGCGGCCCCCGCCCGGCGTGAGCCGGCGCCGGGCGGAGGACGACACGGGGGCGAAGAGCAGGTCGCGGGGGCCGGGACGGCTCCCCTTGCGGTGCCAGCGCACGAGCCGTTCGCCCCGGGAGAGCTGGCCCACGAACTCCATCGTCGCCGTGCCGTCGTCGACGACGACCAGCTCGCGGGCGCGGGTGATGGTCAGCAGCAGTTGCACGTAGCGGGAGAACGGGTCCCCCATGACCACGCGCCGCGCCCGCCGCAGCAGCGAGCGCAGGCCGCCGATCGTCTGGAACGGGGCCGCGGGACCACCCCGCGCCTCCTCCCAGCGGACCTCGTGACCGTCCTCGCGGGCCAGCTCGGCCATACGGCGCAGCTGGCCGCGGGTCATCGGGTCGGTCGGGGACAGGACGACCAGGGTGAACCCCGCGCCGGGCCCCTCCTCGGTCCGGATCGTGGGAGCGTGTGCGTGCGCCCACTCCAGCACGTTGAGCAGCTGGACCGGACTTTCGACGAAGGCCAGGGTGTGGGGGGTGGGGCCGGGTTTCCCGGCGCGGGGGCTCATCGGCGTGTGACCGTCCCGTAAGTCGGAGTCTCTCGGACTCACACCGCCACCGGCTCGCCCGCCGCCGCCGCGATCTCCGCCTCGGCGACGACACCGGAGACGCGGCGCAGCTTCTTCATCGGGCCGAGCTCGGAGTCGTAGACCTTCTTGACGCCGTCGCCGAGGGAGGCCTCGATGGTGCGGATGTCGCGGACGAGGCGGGTCAGGCCCTGCGGCTCGACGGAGGCGGCCTGGTCGGAGCCCCACATGGCGCGGTCGAGGGTGATGTGGCGCTCGACGAAGGTGGCGCCGAGCGCGACCGCGGCGAGCGTGGTCTGCAGGCCGGTCTCGTGGCCGGAGTAGCCGATCGGGACGTTCGGGTACTCGGCCTGGAGGGTGTTGATGACGCGGAGGTTGAGCTCCTCGGCCTTCGCCGGGTAGGTCGAGGTGGCGTGGCAGAGCAGGATGTTGTCGCTGCCCAGGACCTCGACGGCGTGGCGGATCTGCTTCGGGGTGGACATGCCGGTGGAGAGGATGACGGTGCGGCCCGTGGAGCGCAGGGCGCGCAGCAGCTCGTCGTCCGTGAGGGAGGCGGAGGCGACCTTGTGGGCGGGGACGTCGAACTTCTCCAGGAAGGCGACGGCCTCGGTGTCCCACGGGGAGGCGAACCAGGCGATGCCCTTCTCCTTGGAGTAGTCGTCGATCTGGCGGTACTCGTCCTCGCCGAACTCCACGCGGTGGCGGTAGTCGATGTAGGTCATCCGGCCCCAGGGGGTGTCGCGCTCGATGTCCCACTGGTCGCGCGGGGTGCAGATCTCCGGGGTGCGCTTCTGGAACTTCACGGCGTCGCAGCCGGCCTCGGCGGCCGCGTCGATCAGCTTGAAGGCGTTCTCGAGCTCGCCGTTGTGGTTGATGCCGATCTCGCCGACGACGTAGACGGGGTGACCCGGGCCGGCGGTGCGCGAACCGAACGTACGCAGGCGGGAGTTGGTGCTCATGGCAGAGATGTCCTTACTTGGTGAGGGAATCGAGAGAGGGGCCGAGGATCCAGCTGGCGATCTCTCGGATCGCGCCGTCGCCACCGGGGACGGTGGTGACCGCGCGTGCGGCGCCGCGTACGACGTCGTGGGCGCTCGCGACCGCCACGGGCCAGCCGACGAGGGCGAAGCACGGGAGGTCATTGACGTCGTTGCCGACGTAGAGCACGCGCTCCGGCGCGATGCCCTGCTCCTCGCACCACTGCTTCAGCGCGAGGTCCTTGCGGTCGATGCCGTGCAGGACCGGGAGCTTGAGCTTCCGGGCCCGGGCGGCGACCACCGGGTTCTGTTCCGTGGACAGGATCAGCATCTTCAGGCCGCTTCTGCGCAGCGCCGCGATGCCGAGTCCGTCCCCGCGGTGCACGGAGACGAACTCCCGTCCGTCGGAGTCGACCAGCACCCGGTCGTCGGTCTGGGTGCCGTCGAAGTCGAGGACGACCGCGTCGATGTCGTCGGCGGTCGGGAGGGCGCCGGGCCGGTCCGCGTCGAAGAGCGGCGCCAGGGCCCGGGCGCGGGCGAGGTCGTGCGGGTCGTCGATCTCCAGCACGCGGGCCGGGTCGGTCCGTACGAGTTCCGTGTGGCCGAAGAAGCGGTGCTGGTGCTTGCGGAAGCCCTGGGCCTCCATCGCGTAGGCGGCACCGGTCTCCAGGAGGTCCTGGGGGCGGTCCTGGCGGCGGGGGCGGAAGGACTTGTCGTGGTTGACGCCGTAACCGCCGGTCGTCTCACCGGAGTTGGCCTCGGTGTCGGCGTCCCTCCAGATGAAGCCGTGGAACGGGGCCACGGTCACGGCCGTGTCGGCGCCGTTCTCGACGATCGCGCCGGCGACCCCGTCGATGTCCTCGCGGGCGATGAACGGGCTGGTGCACTGCACGAGCAGGACCACGTCGACCGCCGCGCCGTGCAGGGCCTCGTGGGCGTCCATCGCGTGCAGGACGGCGGCCTCGGAGGTCGCGGTGTCGCCGGCGATGGCGGCGGGCCGCAGCACGACCTCGGCGCCGGCCTGGCGGGCGGCGGCGGCGATGGCCTGGTCGTCGGTGGAGACGACGACGTCGGTCACCACGCGGGAGGCCCGGCACTCACGCACGGCGCGGGAGACCAGCGGTATGCCGCCGACGGGGGTGAGGTTCTTCGCGGGCACGCCCTTGGAGCCGCCGCGCGCGGGGATCACCGCGAGCACCCGGCGCACCGCGGCGCCTCGGCCCGCTTCCGGTTGGGACATGGGTTCTACTCCTTGGGCAGGGTTCGGCGCGTTCACAGCTCGCCCATCCGCCGGATGACGGGGGCCACCCGCTGCACGCCGTGCCGGTAGGCGCCGCGCGCCGCCCGGCGCACGATCTGCCGGACCGGTCCGGGCTCCTTGTCGGCGGCGGGGGCACCGGGCAGCGGGGTGCCGTCGGGGCCGAGGTGGTGGCGGGCGAGGATGCCGGGCAGATAGCCGGGCGCGGTCTCGGTCGTGTAGTACGGCGCGAGCGGGGGCAGTTGGGGCGTGGCGAGCAGCCTGGCGATCCGCTCGCGGGCCGCGTCGAAGGCGGTCTCGTACGAGCCTCCCCCAGACTCCGTCCGGGAGGTGCCCCCAGCGGCGACGCCCTGCCGGGCGACCCACTCCGCGTCGGGCACCGGGCGGTGTCCGGCGTCGAGCTGGTCCCAGGAGGCGAGGCAGCCGGAGCCGACGAAGTGGTGGTTGCCGAGCACCTCGCGCACGCCGAGGTCGGTGAGGACCACGGTGGGGATGCGGCGGTGCAGGGACTCGAGGGCGGCCGTGGAGCTGACCGTGACCAGCAGGTCGGTGTGGTCGAGCACCTCGCCCATGTGCCCGTACACCAGGCGGAAGTTGGGCGGCAGGTCGGAGCGCTGCGCCAGCTTCTGGTAGGGCAGCTCCTCCAGGTGCGTGGTGTGTTCGCCGGGCCTGGAACGCAGCTTGAGCAGCACCTCGCGCTCGGGGTGCAGCCGCGCGTGCTGGACGAGCCGGTCCAGGAGGTACGTACGGTCCTTGCGGTTCTCCGGTACGGAGGGCTGCGCGGCGAACACCACCGTGTAGGGGCCGTGTTCACCTTCGTAGGCCGCTCCGCCCAGGAAGGGCAGGGCGACTTCGGTGACGGACGAGGCGTCGGCGCCCACTCCCTCGTAGACGGCGCGGAAACGGTCCGCGTCCTGGCGGGAGTTGGCGAGGACGAGGTCCGCGCCGTGCCGCAGCAGCAGGCCGTCGGCAAGCTTCTCGTAGACGACGCCGACGTAGCCGGTGACGACGACGGGCCGCTTGGTCCGGCCGTCCCAGGCGCGCCGCAGGCCGTGCAGCATCGCCTGGACGCCGCCGCCCACGAGGGAGATGACGAGGACGTCGTACGACTCCTCGCTCATCGCCCGCAGGAACTCCACGGCGGTCACCTCGCGCAGGGAGTCGGCGTGGACGCCGACTTCCCTCAGCTGGCGGGGGGTGGGGGTGGCTCGGCCGCGCAGGAGATAGCCGTCCAGACGGATGTCCGATTCAGCGGAAACCGTGCGCTTCGCGGTGAGCGCACCCCATTTCCACCGGGTGTCGGAATCCGCGAGAACGGCGACTCGCAGGCCCTTCGTTGCACTTACTGGCACGTCCAAGACCGTAGGAAGGCATTCCGAGGTTCCGCCCAACCTGAATGCAACAAACGGTTAACAGCACATCGACGAATGGCGAATCGGGCCGTCAACGGCCCGCAAAAAGACCTGGTTCACGGCTTCGCCACATGCCGTTCACCTGGCATCAAGTCGACGGTAAAGACGAATGCCGGGCCGGGCGCCTAACGTCAACCCCGTGGTCAAGCTCTCCGTCATCGTGCCGTTCTACAACGTGCAGCAATACGCGCCCGACACCCTGAAGAGCCTGCGTGCGAACGCGCGTGAGGACTTCGAATTCATCCTCGTCGACGACTGCTCGCGCGACGAGACGCCAGACATTCTCGCGCGCGCGGAGCGCGAGCTGCCAGGCGCGGTGTACGTCAGACACGCGAAGAACGGAGGGCTGGCCACCGCGCGCAACACCGGGATCGACAAGGCGCGTGGCGAGTACCTGACGTTCCTCGACGGAGACGACTGGCTCGCCCCCGGCTACTATCCCCAACTGGTCGCCGCGATAGAAGGGTTGGGCTGCGACTTCCTGCGCACCGACCATGTGCAGTGCACCGCGCGGGCCCGCACGATCACCCGGGTGCCGCACGGCCGGCGCAACGTGGTGATGGACCCGCGGGACGCGATCCTGCCCGCCGACCGCTCCACCTCCGTCGACTACGCGTACGCGTGGGCGGGGGTCTACCACCGCCGCCTCGTCGACAAGGGCGTGCTGCACTTCACCGACGGGCTGCGCACAGCGGAGGACCGGCCGTGGATCTGGAAGCTGCACCGGGAGGCGGAATCCTTCGCCACGGTGGGGCTCCTGGGCGTCTACTACCGGCGTGGAGTCGCCTCTTCGCTCACCCAGATCGGCGATGTCCGGCAGCTCGATTTCATTCGGGCGTTCGACCAGGTCATCGAGGAAACCGTGCAGGACCGCGAGGCGGACAGACTCCTGCCGAAGGCCGTTCGCACGTATTGCGCCATCATTTCCCATCATCTGGGATCCATCGAAAGGTTCGAGCCCGCGGTGGCGAGAAAACTCAAGTCCATGAGCGCCGTGGCCCTGCGCCGCATGCCGCAGGACGTCCTGGACGAGGCGCTCGACTCCATGGACCTGCAGCGCGCGACCCGGCTGCGCCGGCTGCGCCGCCGGCCCGCCGCCACGGGGGTCGCCGCGTGACCACGCAGATCTTCATGGCGTCGACGCTGTACGGCACCGCCACGCTCGCCGCCGCCCTCGACTCCGACTGCTTCCGCCCCGCCGACCGGCGCATCCTGCTCGTCTGCAACAACGCGGCGACGCCGGAGGTCTCCCCGGCCCTGGACGAGATGCCGGGCTTCGCGCAGCTGCGCACCCGCTTCGACGACGTGCTGTCGTGGAACGAGACCATCTCCCCCTTCCACCCCGGCGGTTGGTCGCCGCGCCTGGACGACGTCCCGCTGTGGGAGCGGCATCTGCGGCTGCTGTGGGGGCTGGGCAAGGACGACGTGGAGCTGGCCGTCGAGTCGATCCAGGTCAACCCCGCGCTCGGGTTCACGCAGATCTTCACCGGCGCGCCCGTCACCGTCTACGCCGACGGCCTGATGAGCTACGGCCCCACCCGCAACAAGATCGACCCGCTGGTCGGCACGCGTATCGACCGCCTCCTCCACCTGGACCTCGTGCCGGGCCTGACGCCGCTGCTGCTCACGGAGTTCGGCGTGGCCCCGGAGATCGTGCCGACGGACGCCTTCGTGAAGGTCCTCGCCGAACTCGTCGACACGGGCGCGGAGTTGCCGTCCATCGACGAACCGGCACTGCTGCTCGGCCAGTACCTCTCCGCGCTCGGCATCCTCACCGCCGAGGAGGAGGAGGACCTGCACGTACGGATGCTGAAGGGCGCCGTCGCGCTCGGCCACACCCGGGTGGTGTTCAAGCCGCACCCCTCGGCGCCGGCCCGCTGGTCGCGCGCGCTGGAGACGGAGGCGGAGCAGCTGGGCGCCGAGCTGACGGTGCTCGACACGCCGGTGCTGGCCGAGGTGCTCTACCAGCGGATGCGTCCCGCGCTGGTCGTCGGCTGCTTCTCCACCGCGCTGCTGACCGCCGCCGCACTGTTCGGCCTGCCCGTCGCCCGGGTCGGCACCGGCACGCTCCTTGAGCGGCTGACGCCGTACGAGAACAGCAACCGGGTGCCGGTGACGATCGTCGACGCGCTGCTGCCGGAGCTGACGGACCGTACGGCGGTCGCCGAGCAGCGCCGGAGCATGGAGGTGGACGGCCTGAACGACCTCGTGCGGGCGGTCGGCTTCGCGATGCAGCCGAAGATCTACCCGAGCCTGCGGCCGGCCGCCGAGGCGTATCTGACGCACCATCTGAGCACGTACACCTGGCGGTACTTCAAGCGCCGCCGCCTCACCTCGCTCGCTCTGCCGGGCGCCGTCCCGACGCAGCTCGCCTTCATCCCGCGCAACGCGACCGTGCGCCGGGTGGCACGGCGGGCGCGGTCGCTGCGGCGGGCCGTGGGGCGCTAGTCGGCGCTCGGGCGGACGGGGCCGGACGGGGAGGCGACGCGCAGGTGAACACGTGCGGACGGGCGGGCGAAGCCTTGCGTGGTCAACCAAAGTCGACGTTTGAATCGAATTAGTGTGCTGTGGTCCTGCTGAGTCGCAGCGAGGGGAATCTTGTGATTGACACGCCCGGGGACACCCGCGTGACGTCCACGGGCACCGTGGTCCGCGCCGTCCTGCCGCCCGTCGCGGACACGTCCGCCGCCGACACGTCAGGCCCGCCGCGGCCCGTGCCGCCCCGCAAGCCCCGGGAGACCCGGCTGCGCGCGCTGGACGGGCTGCGCCTGGTGGCGGCGCTGATGGTGGCCGCGTACCACTACGGCGGCCGGGACGGCGAGATCGCGCACGCCTGGGGCACTTCGCCGAAGCTGCAGTTCCCCACGCTGCACGGGTACTTCGCCTACGGCTGCCTGGGTGTGCAGATATTCTTCGTGATCAGCGGTTTCGTCATATGTATGAGCGGCTGGGGCCGTCCGCTGCGCTCGTTCTTCGCCTCCCGCGCCGCCCGGCTGCTGCCGGCGTACTGGGCGGCGATCATCCTCGTCACGGCGGTGTTCGCGCTGCCGGTCGTGGCCTACAAGGCCGTCTCACCCAGCGAAGCGCTGGTGAACCTGACGATGCTGCAGATGCCGCTCGGCGTCGACCGCGTGCTCGGCGTGTGCTGGACGCTGTGGGCGGAGGTCCGCTTCTACGCGCTGTTCGCGCTGAGCGTGGTGCTGCCCGGCGCCAACCGGCGGCGCGTGATCATGTTCTGCGCCTGCTGGACCCTGGCGGCGGCGATCGCCCAGGGCGCGAAGATGCCGCTGCTCGACATCGTCCTGATGCCCGAGTACGCGCCGTTCTTCATCGGCGGGGTCGGCCTGTACCTGGTGCACCGCGACCGGCGTGACCCGTACGCCTGGGGCATCGTCGCGGTGAGCTGGCTGATCGGCCAGCACTCCGCGGTGGACCGGCTGTGGCACGCGCCGAACCCGGAGTTCTTCTCGTACCGCTCGTCCGTCGGGATCATGCTGGTGGTGACCCTGGGCTACCTCGCCGTGACGGCGATCGCGCTCGGCTGGCTGCACTGGGCCAACTGGCGCTGGCTGACCGTCGCGGGCGCGCTGACGTACCCCTTCTACCTGGTGCACGAGCATCTGGGCTGGGTCGTCGTCGAGGTCCTGCACCGCAAGCTGGGCATCCCGTCGTACGCCACGTTCGCGCTCACCGTCGTCTCGATGCTGGTGCTGGCGTGGCTGCTGAACAAGCTCGTGGAAGACCGCTTCACCCCGAGGATCCGCAAGGCGCTGTCGCGCCCGCCGGTCCGGTAAGTCGCGCGAAAGCTGGTGTTCGCCCTGAATTCATCCACGGCCGGGAGTGAAATCCCGTCCTCGGGCAGGCGCCAGGCAGTTCTCGGCCGAACCAGGGAGTGCCCCTTCTCATGACAGCGACAACAGGCTCGATCCGACCGCCCCGCGTGCTCGACGACGTCAAGGGCTGGTTCCCCGTCCTCGACCAGGTGCTCTTCGACTGGTTCCTCGACCGGCAGGAGAAGGCCGGGCTGCGGGGTGACCTGCTGGAGGTCGGGGTGTACATGGGCAAGAGCGCGATCTTCACCGGGCGCCATCTGCGCGAGGGCGAGCGCTACACCGTGTGCGACCTCTTCGAGGGCGACGCGCCGGACGACGCCAACCGCGCGGAGTCGGCCAAGTCGTACTCCGCCCTCACCCGGCGCGCCTTCGAGGAGAACTACCTCGCCTTCCACGACGAGCTGCCGCGCGTCCTGCACGGCCCGAGCTCCGTGGTGCCGGCCGAGGTGGAGCCGCGCTCCTGCCGGTGGGTGCACGTGGACGCCTCGCACCTGTACGAGCACGTGGAGGGCGACATCACGGCCGCCCGGGAGGCCCTGCTGCCCGGCGGCATGGTCGTCCTCGACGACTTCCGCTCCGAGCACACACCCGGCGTCTCGATAGCCGTCTGGGAGGCCGTGCTCAACCGGGGGCTGCGCCCGATCTGCCTCAGCACCCAGAAGCTCTACGCCACCTGGGAGGACCCGGGCCCGGTACAGGAGGAGCTGCTGGACATGGTGCGGGACCGGACGGACTGCCACCTCAGCGTGCAGGAGGCGGCCGGTCACCGCATCATCCGCCTGAAGTCCAAGGGCATGAAGGCCCCGGAGTTCCCGCCGTCCCGGCACCACGTCGAGGAGCCGGTGGCCGCCCCGGCCCCCGCGGAGCCCCGGGCGGCCACGCCCGCCAGGCCCGCCACCCCGGCCTCCAGTCGCTACGCCCGCCGGATCGCCAAGGACCTGCTGCCGCCCGTCGTCACGCGGGCGCTGCGCAACGCCAAGCGCAGGAGCCGCCCGGCTCCGCGCTGAGGCCGGCTTCCTTCAGGTGACCCCGTACCGCGCTTCGATTCCCGCGACCACCAGCGCGAGGCCCTCCTCGAAGTGCCGGTCGTAGTCCTCGAAGATCTCCGCGCCCGCGGCCGCCGACAGCGGGAAGTCGGCCATCATGCGGGCGCGTTCCTCGACGTCGTAGCCCTCCCGGCGTTCGCCGGGCAGGGGCTGCACGCCCTGTTCCTCGGTGACGAAGCCGAGCGTGTAGAGGTACGCGGTCGTGGTGGCGCGGACCGACTCGACGAGGGTGAAGCCCGCGGCCGTGAACAGGCGCAGCGTCTCCTCCATCTGGTGGGCGTGCTCGATGCCGGTGAAGCGTGAGCCGCTGAAGACCTTCGCGCCGTCGCGATAGCCCAGCAGCGCGGCGCGCAGACCGCGGTTGGCCTTGAGGAGCCGTTCCCGCCAGGTGTCGTCCGGGTCGAGAGCGGTGCCGGCGACCATCCGGCGGTACATCTCGGTCGCCATCTCGTCGAGCAGCGCCTGCTTGTCCTTGAAGTGCCAGTACAGCGCGGGCGCCTTGACGTCCAGCTCCTTGGCGATGGCACGCAGGGTCAGGCCCTCCAGGCCGACCTCGTTGAGGAGCCCCAGGGCGGTGTCCGCGACCCGTTTGCGGTCGAGGGGCGCGCGTCGTTCCGTAACCACACTTGACAGCTTAACAGCGTTAAGGGCACGCTCATGCCCAACAGAACTTAACAACGTTAAGGAGCGTGATCCCGTGACTGATCGCATGACCGTCGACACGGACGTCCTGATCGTCGGCGCGGGCCCGACCGGCCTCGCGCTCGGCATCGACCTGGCGCGCAGGGGCGTGGACGCGCTCGTGCTGGAACGGGCCGACGAGCTGTTTCCCGGGTCACGCGGCAAGGGCATCCAGCCGCGCACCATGGAGGTCTTCGACGACCTCGGGGTCCTCGACGCGGTCCTCGCGGCAGGCGGCGCCTATCCCGTCCAGATGATCTGGCAGGACGGCGAACGGGTCGGCGAGCACCGGATGTTCGACCCGGCCGAGGCGAGCGAGGACTCGCCCTACACCGAGCCGTTGATGGTGCCGCAGTGGCGCACCCAGCAGATCCTGCACGCGCGGCTCACGGAGCTGGGAGGCCGGGTCGCCTTCGGGCGGGAGGTCGTCTCCGTCGCCCAGGACTCCGTCGACGAAGAGGGCGTGACGGTGCGTCTCGCCTCCGGTGAGACGCTGCGCGCCCGGTACGCCGTCGCCGCGGACGGCGGCCGCTCGGCGGTGCGGCGCGCGCTCGGCATCGGGATGACCGGGGAGACCGTCGACCCGAGCCCGATGCTGGTGGCGGACGTACGGATCAGCGGCTTGGACCGCGACAACTGGCATGTCTTCCCGCCGCGCGGGGAGGGCGACGGCTTCCTCGCGATCTGCCCGCTCGCGGGCACGGAGGACTTCCAGGTCGTCGCGCAGTTCCCGGAGGGCACCGAGGTCGACCTCTCCCTCGACGGCATCCGCAAGGTCGTCGCCACCCGCTCCCACCTCGCCCCTCACGACGTGACCCAGGTGCGCTGGGCCTCGGACTTCCGCCCCCGCGCGGCCCTCGCCGACCGGTTCCGCTCCGGCCGGGTGTTCCTCGCCGGGGACGCGGCGCACGTCCACTCACCAGCCGGCGGACAGGGCCTGAACACCAGCGTCCAGGACGCCTACAACCTGGGCTGGAAGCTGGGCGCGGTCCTGCGGGGCGGGGCGGAGGCGGCCCTGCTCGACTCGTACGAGGAGGAGCGGCGGGCCGTAGCGGCGGACATGCTGGGCCTGTCCACCCGCGTCCACCGTGGCGAGGTCCGCCGCGGGGAGGCGACCCGGCAACTCGGGCTGGGCTACCGGGAGTCGTCCCTCACGGCGGAGACCCGCACGGCCCCGGGCCCGGTACGGGCCGGTGACCGCGCACCCGACGGCACGGTGAACGGCGTACGCCTCTTCGACGCGTTCCGGGGCCCGCACTGGACGCTGCTCGCGCTGGGTGTCCAGGCCCCGCCCCTCAACACGCCGGTCCGTGTGGTCCAGGGTCTCGCCACCGCTCCGTACGGCCCTGGCCTGTTCCTCGTCCGACCGGACGGTTACGTGGGTTGGGCAGGCGAAACGGCGGCCGGACTCTTGGAACACCTCGCACGGTTCGGCGTGCGTTAGAGCCTGTGCCGCCCTACACGCTCGCCAGTGACAACTTCACCGCAAACCCCAGGAACAACGCCCCCGCCGCCGAAGTCGCCCCCGCGGCCATGCGCTTGCGGCGGCGGAACGCGGCGGCCAGGCGGGTGCCGCCGAATATCAGCGCGCTGAGGTAGAGGACGCTGGCGAGCTGCGCGAAGGTGCCGAGAACGACGAAGGAGAGGCCGGGATAGGCGTACCCCGGGTCGACGAACTGCACGAAGAAGGCGACGAAGAACAGGATCGCCTTGGGGTTGAGGAGGCTGATGACCAGTGCCCGGCGGAAGGGCCGCTCGTCGCTCACCGTGGGGGCGCCGTCCTCCGCGGCTGCCCTCTCCCGGCGCGTCCGCCACATCCCCCAGGCGGCACGCAGCATCCCGACCGCCAGCCACGCCAGATACCCGGCGCCGACGTACTTCACGATCCCGAACAGCACGGCGTTGGCCTGGAGCAGCGAGGCGACCCCGGCCGCCGACAGGGTCATCAGGGCGGTGTCCCCGACCCACACCCCGGCCGCGGCGGTGTACGCGGTGCGCGCCCCGCGCCGGGCGGCGACGGAAAGCACGTACAGGGAGTTGGGGCCGGGCAGCAGAATGATGAGGACGAGACCCGCCAGGTAGGTGGGGAGATCGATGACACCGAACATGAGAGGCAGTGTCGCACGGGGGTACGACACCGCCCTCGGTCTTGCTTCGGCTCGGCTCAGAACACGTCCGAGGGGACGTACGTCCCCCAGACCTCCCGCAGCGCGTTGCACACCTCGCCGACGGTCGCCCGGGCCTTGAGGGCGTCCTTCATCGGGTACAGCACGTTGTCCTCGCCCTCGGCGGCCTTCTTCAGGGACGCCAGGGCCGAGTCCACCGCCGCCCGGTCGCGCTCGGCGCGCAGCTTCGCCAGCCGCTCCGCCTGCTGGGCCTCGATCGCCGGGTCGACGCGCAGGGGCTCGTACGGCTCCTCCGCGTCGAGCTGGAAGCGGTTGACGCCGACCACCACGCGCTCGCCCGCGTCCGTCTCCTGGGCGATGCGGTAGGCGCTGCGCTCGATCTCGCCCTTCTGGAAGCCGTGCTCGATCGCGGAGACCGCGCCGCCGAGCTCCTCCACCTTGGCCATCAGTTCCAGCGTCGCGGCCTCGACGTCGTCGGTCATCTTCTCGATGACGTAGGAGCCCGCGAACGGGTCGACCGTCGCCGTCACGTCCGTCTCGTAGGCAAGGACCTGCTGGGTGCGCAGGGCCAGGCGCGCGCTCTTGTCGGTGGGGAGGGCGATCGCCTCGTCGAAGGAGTTGGTGTGCAGGGACTGGGTGCCGCCGAGGACCGCAGCGAGGCCTTGGACGGCGACGCGCACCAGGTTCACCTCCGGCTGCTGGGCCGTCAGCTGCACACCGGCCGTCTGCGTGTGGAAGCGCAGCATCCAGGACTTCGGGTTCTTCGCCCCGAACTCCTCCTTCATCACCCGCGCCCAGATCCGGCGGGCGGCGCGGAACTTGGCGACCTCCTCCAGGATCGTCGTACGGGAGACGAAGAAGAACGACAGGCGGGGGGCGAAGTCGTCGACGTCCATGCCGGCCGCGACCGCGGTGCGGACGTACTCGATGCCGTCGGCGAGGGTGAACGCGATCTCCTGCGCGGGGGACGCGCCCGCCTCCGCCATGTGGTAGCCGGAGATCGAGATCGTGTTCCACTTCGGGATCTCGGCCTTGCAGTACTTGAAGATGTCGGCGATCAGGCGCAGGGACGGCTTCGGCGGGAAGATGTACGTCCCGCGCGCGATGTACTCCTTCAGCACGTCGTTCTGGATCGTGCCCGTGAGCTTGTCGGCGCTGACGCCCTGCTCCTCGGCGACGAGTTGGTAGAGGAGCAGCAGGAGGGCGGCCGGGGCGTTGATCGTCATCGACGTGGACACCTTGTCCAGCGGGATCCCGCCGAACAGCACCCGCATGTCGTCGAGCGAGTCGATGGCCACGCCGACCTTGCCGACCTCGCCCGACGCGATGGGGGCGTCGGAGTCGTGGCCCATCTGGGTCGGCAGGTCGAAGGCGACCGACAGGCCCATCGTGCCGTTGGCGATGAGCTGCTTGTAGCGGGCGTTGGACTCGGTGGCCGTGCCGAAGCCGGCGTACTGGCGCATCGTCCAGGGGCGGCCGGTGTACATCGACGGGTACACGCCACGGGTGTAGGGGTACGCCCCCGGCTCGCCCAGCTTGTCCGCGGATTCCCAGCCCGCCAGGGCGTCGGGCCCGTAGACCGGTTCGATGGGCAGTCCGGACTCCGACTCGCGCGCCATGGTGTGATGCCTCCCGCTGAGCAGTTCTTGGCCAGTGATTTCCACCAGTGATCTTCGCCAGTTACCGGCTGGTACAGACCGACCCTTCGACGGACTGTAGCTGCGGGTCTGCACCCCGTGGAGGGGAGCACGCTGGGACCTTCCTCACAGCCTCGCCGGGTCCTGTCTCACAGCGTGCGCCGCACTCCCGTACACCGCAATGCCGTCCCGTTCGCCGCCCGTCTTCCGCGGGGAAACATCTCACGTAAGACTCGTGCGCGGGTCAACGGTGAGTCGACGGGGGGCAGTGGTGCGTACTACGGGTATGGGGAGATCGATCGCGGTGCTCGCGGGCGTGGCGGCCCTGGTGGCGGTGTGCGGCTGCAAGGCCGAGGGTGACGGGGCGGAGGGGCGGCCGCGGTCGCCGGTGCACATAGAGGTGCCGAGCGCGGCACCGGCGACACCGACGACGCGGACGCCGACACCCAAGTCCTCATCGGCGGGCGGCGACGACAGGCCGAGCGCCGCGCCGCCCGCGTCGACGGCTCCGCCCGCGCCGCCCGCGCGGGTGCTGTGGTCCCGTGGCGACACCGGGCGGGACATCCGGGAGCTCCAGGCACGGCTGCGGCAGGTCGCGTGGCTCTTCGAGGGGCCGACCGGGACGTACGGCCCGGCCACGGAGAAGGCCGTCCGGGGCTTCCAGGGCAAGCGGGGGCTGCCGCAGACGGGGAAGACGGACACGGTCACCTGGCAGCGGCTGCTGCGGATGACGCACGAACCGGGGCGGTGGGAGCTGTACCTGACGGGCGGTCAGCCGGCCGCGGCGCCGGATCCGCGCTGTATGACGGGGCGTGCGCTGTGCATCAGCAAGACGACGCGGACACTGCGCTGGATGGTCGACGGGCGGACCGTGTCCACGATGGCCGTCCGCTTCGGCTCGCAGTACACGCCGACCCGGGAGGGTGTCTTCCACGTCTACTGGAAGTCCCGCCACCATGTGTCCACGCTCTACGACTCCCCCATGCCGTACGCCATGTTCTTCAGCGGCGGACAGGCCGTGCACTACTCGGCTGACTTCGCGGCCCGCGGGTACGCCGGCGCGTCGCACGGCTGCGTGAACGTACGGGACGAGGGGGCGATCGCGGAGCTGTTCGCGCAGGTTCGCGACGGCGACAAGGTCGTCGTCTACTGGTGAGCTGCGGGAGGTGTGTGGGGCGCGGACGGGACCGGGGGAACGTGTCCCGCCCGCGCCAGGTGCACGAGCCGTGGGTACGGGGGGAACCCCGGCTCTGTGCGACGGCCGATGACCAGTCGGCTCACTGAGTACTGCGCGCACGCGACGGAAAACGTCACACCCTGAGCGGAAAAAGTTCTACGCGCTACAACGGTGCAGGTCAGGGGCGGTGGCCGCCGCCGGTGTTGGAGTGGTGGCTGCCGCCGGTGTTGGAGTGGTGACCGCCGTCGGTGCCGCGGGAGTGGTGCCTGCCGTCGTGGTCGGCCCGGCCGCCTCTGTCACCCAGGTCGTCGTTGCCGCCCTGTTCCTTCTCGCCCCCCTTGCCGCCTTTGCCGCTGCCCTTGCCGTTGTCCTTGCCGCCCCTGTCCTTGGCGTCGCCCTTGTCCTTGGCGTCGTCCCGGGTGTCCCGGGTCTCCCAGCGGCCGGTGTCGCCGTCGAGGACGCTCTTGCAGTACGTCCGGACGCGGGACCAGCTGCCCGCGACCCCCTCCAGGGTGCGCTTGCGGTCGGCGGCCAGTTCCCTGCCGTCGCGCACGTCGCGGCAGGCGGAGGCGACATCGCCCCAGCCGGTGCCGCGAGCGCTCCGGTCGTCGGAGTCGTCTCCCTGCGTGCCGCCGGCCGTCGCCCTCGGGGACCCGCTGTCGGAGGAGCCGCCGTCGGCGCCCTCGGGCGTGGCCGAGTCGGCCTCGCCACCCGGCGCGATTTCGGGTGAGGCGGACAGGAGCGGATGTTCGTCGGGGGTCACCGGGGCCGACACGGAGGAGGCGGGAGCGGGTTCGACACCACCGAAGGGCTTCGGCAGAACACCGACCCCGACCGCCGCCGCGACCCCGCCGACCATCCCGGCGGCCAGCGCGGCGGACAAACCGAGCCGCACCGACCGCCCCCACCGGGACCGTCGCTCACCCTGATCGACCCGCCCACCGATCCGCCCACCGGTCCGCCCACCGATCCGGACGACCTCGGCGTCGGCCTCCCGGACATCGCCGGCCTCCAAAAACGCGGCCGCCGCCCGCCCGTCCCGCGCCTCCCGGAACGCGGCCAGCGCCGCGGCCTCGCCAGGTGGTTCGGCGTCGGCGGTGAGGGGCGGTGCGGAGAGTGCGGCGAGGGCGTGGGAGAGGCGTTGTGCCTGATCACGGGCGTCTGCGGCGACAGCGTTGTCCAAGGGCTCCCCGCGCAGCAGACGCTCCGCCGTGTCGCGGTCCAGCCACCGGCCGGGGGTCCGGGGGCCGTCCCCCGGAAAGACACAGCGCTCGTCGGCCATCACATGCCCTTCTGCGTCCGCGCGCCCGCGTGCGTCACACCCGCGGACGTGACCGCGCGACCGCGCGAGTCCCGTTGCGAGGGCAGTGCGTCGAGTGCGCCGGCCGATTCCGGATCGCCGCCGAGCAGCTCGGCGAGCTTCTTCAGCCCCCGGTGCGCCGCCGTACGCACCGCCCCCGGCCGCTTGCCCAGCGTCTCGGCGGCGGTCTTCGCGTCGAGGCCGACGACCACGCGCAGCACGACCGCCTCGGCCTGGTCCTGCGGCAGCCGGGCGATGAGGGAGAGGGTGTGGTCGGTGGCCAGGGACTCCATCGCCTCGCCCGCCGTGTCGGACTCGGCGGCCTTCCCGGTCAGCTCGGTCTCGTCGCCGCCGATCGCCGGCCGCCGCCCCCGCATCCGGATGTGGTCCAGCGCGCGGTTGCGGGCGATACGGGCGGCCCAGCCCCGGAACCGGTCCGCGTCACCGCTGAACCGCGTGAGGTCACGGGCGATCTGCAGCCACGCCTCGGAGGCGACGTCCTCGGCTTCGAGGTCGCCGACGAGTGTCCGGACGTACCCGAGCAGCCGTGGATGCACCGTGCGGTACACAGCCCGGAACGCGGTCTCGTCTCCGTTCTGTGCCGCAAGCACCGCGGCGGTCAGCTCCGCGTCGTCCCCCAGCACCGCGCGCCCCTCTTGCGCCCAATCCGGCACCCGCTGTCGCGGACCGGCTTCTCGCCGTCGTGGTTCCTCGATCGATGGTCGCGGCCTGCGGGACCGCGGTGGTCGCGTTGGTCTCCGGCCTCCGCAGTCCGGCGCGAAAGGCACGTTACGGCGTGAAACCGCCGCGCGTCCATGTCCATAGAACATGCAACGGACTCGTGACGCGACGAGGTGTGACACAAACCGCACGCATGGCGCTGTAGTGAGTACGGGCCGCCGCGCGCGCCCGTGCCGTGCGACGGCCGGGGCCTCTCCTGTGGGGGGTGGCGGCCCCGGCCGTTGCCTTGGCCGCCGTTTCTCGGGCTACAGGCCACGACTCCCTAGGCACGCATGTAGACACGCACATGCAGACGCGCATATGCAGACGCGCGCACATACGCGTGTGGACATGCGCAGGGTCACGCCGGGCGTTACTGGCCCCGCTCCTTGCCCTGGTCCTTGGACTCGTCGGCCTTTTCCTTGCCGCTGTCGGCGTCCTGACCGCTGCTGGTGCTGTTGCCGTTGTCGGCGTTCTGGCCACTGTGGCTTTCGGCCTCCTGGCCGCTGCCGCTCTCGGACTTCCGGCCGTCGCCGTTCCCGTCCGCCTTCTCGCTCTTCCCCGGCTTGGGCGTGGCCGTCTCCCCCGCCAGTTGCCGGGCGCAGTACGCGGCGACCTTCTCCTGGCCGCCCGCGGCCGCGATCAGTCGCTGCCAGGCCGTCGAGTCCAGTGCCTTGCCCCGGCCGCCGACCTGCTTGTACGCGCGGCAGTGGGCCTCGGTGTCCTGGGCGGTGACCGGGTGGTCCGGTCGGCCGGAGTCGGTGGGTGACGGCGTGGCGGTGGGCCGCCCGCCCGACAGGCCAGGGGCACCGGTCGTCTGCTCGGTGCGGCCCCGGCCGTCACCGGCGCCCTCGTGGGAGGAGCCGCCCGTGCCGATCGCCGCGAACGCGACACCGCCCAGGGTGAGGCTCGCGAGCAGCACGGACAGCGTGGCCTTCACCGAGCGTGCCCCACGCCGCTGTTCGCGCGGCCGCCAGTCGTCCCGGCGCCGTGTACGCGCCCGTGGCCGGTGCTCCCCGGCGTCGCGGGCGGCGCGGAACGCGGCCACGGCCCGCTGTTCGGCCTCGGAGTCGACGCCGTCCCCGCGCATGGCGGCGGCGATCAGCGCCTCCACCCCGGCCTTGTCGTCCGCCGGTCCGGAGCCGGGCCCGGCGTCGCCAGGGTGCACCCGCCGACGGCCGGGGAACCCGCCGCCGTTCAGCCGTTCACCCATGTCCGTTTCCGTCCCTGTGTTCCTGTGTGCTCCTGGGTCCCCGTCCGGCTCCACTGCCGGATCGGCCGGATCGGCCGCATCGGCCCGAACCGAACCGCTCGGAGCCTGTAGGCCCCGCTGATCCAGACCCCACTGGCCCGGACCCCACTGATCCGAACCAGACCGATCCGGATCCCACTGACCCGGACCCGACCGACCCGGATCCCACTGACCCGGACCCGACCGACCCGGATCCCACTGACCCGGACCCGACCGACCCGGATCCCACTGACCCGGACCCGACCGACCCGGATC